>NZ_DAQR01000071.1:0-4650 GCF_002502935.1 Methanoculleus sp. UBA413 | reverse complement strand
CTGTCAGAATTAGCGAAGTACTGGGGCAGGGCAGATCCGGAATCACCTGGTCGTGATGCGCGGGAGGGTATAGCGGGAACGATAGCAGTCGCGGTACGGATCTCCGGTACCCCCGGGCCAAAAAAGAAAAATCAGGTCGTTCTCTCGAGCCGCGTCTTTTCGGCCTTCTCACTGACGAGCGCGCTGTTCCCGGCGGGATCCTCGAGGACGACCGTGAACGGGAAGGCCGCCTCCCGGGCTCTGGCGATCCTCTCCTGCACCCTGAGCGCTGCCGCCCGCTCGTCTTCACTCTCTGCGTGGGCGAGGGCGCTCTCCACCGCCCCCTCGAACCGCGAGAGAACCCCCTCGATATTGGTGACGAACCCCTCACAGGCGGTCCCGGGCTCGACAGCGAGCCCGAGTTCCGGGATCGTGATCGTCCCGGTCATGCTCCGCACCACCCTGATGGAGAGATCGGCGGGCTCCTCAACCCGCACCGTCCACCGGGCCGGTTCCCCCTCCTCCGGTATGATGGTGTCGGTGTGCCGGTAGCCGCAGGCGTCGCACGCGATCGAGACGATCAGGAGATCCGGGAAGTGGGGGATCTCGAGACGGTGGTGGATAATCTGGATCTCGCGCCCGCATGCGGGACAGGTTCCCGGGTAGGCCTCCCGCACTTACAGGCCACCGCCGATCTTCTCGCGCGAGACCTTGACGGACATGGGCGTGATGATGACGTACTTCTGCTCGCCAAGGCCGACGATATCGCCGTTCACGTCTCTTGCCACATCGCGGAGGTCCTTTAAGACCCGCTCGAAGGTCACCTTGTCCATCTTCAGCCGCCCGATATCGACGATGACGATGTTGCCGTTATAGACCTCGTCTTTGACACGGGGGGTATCCTTGAGGTCGGCGATGGTGGCGATCTTGACGTACATGGATGCCGGCTCTTCTGAGGTCGATCCCTCATAGGAGGCGAGATCGAGTTCCATGTACTCGTCTTCGTTTTTTACAGGGTTTTTACCGAGAATACTGTCAAAGAGCTTTTTAACCATAGAAAAAGTGAGGAAAGAATTTTATTTAATAGTATCTTTTAATTTCCACGTTAGATCTCGAGATTCCAGATATCGTCCCCGACGTGGTGGATGCTCCTGACCGATTTCCCCTTCTCCTGCTGCTCCATATCGGCGGCATCAAAGAGCGCAATCCCCACGGCAAGCGGTTTCCCGTGGCGTTCCTCGACGACCTGCACCGGACGCCCGGCGCGGATATCTGGTGATATCGAGACGATCCCGGGGCGCATGGCATCCGCGCCGTTTGCGACGAACCTGACCGCGCCGGTATCGACCACCACCCGGCGCTCGGGGATGGGGTGCTCGACCAGCCCCCGCAGGGTGGGAAAGGTCCAGGTGTCGGCGGCCATCAGGAGCGGTTTTTTGTCGACGAGGTAGATCCCGACGGGAGCGTCGGTCTCGACCCGCTCGATCCGGTCGGACCGGAAGAGTTCGGCCGACGGTCCGATCTCTTCGGCGAGCCGGTCGAGGAGCCGGGCAATCTGCGATTTTCTGATAACGTGACGTTTTTTTACGGTAAACTTCGACATTTATTCCAGACCTCGAGGAAGCAGTTGTTTCTTCGCAACAGCGCGGTTATATTTAAGTAGTTTCTTCACTCAAATATATTACTCCAGAATGGACGGCAAAGGGTAATCATATGACGCCAAGACCGTTGGATATTTTAGATCAGGTACTGAACCGTCAGCCCGTCATCATCAGCCTCAAAGGTGGAAGGGAGATTCGGGGTGTCCTCCAGGGATACGACGTTCACATGAATCTGGTATTGGATAAGGCAGAAGAAGAAATGGACGGCGCTGTGCAGAAACTCGGCACGCTGATCGTCCGCGGTGATAACGTGATCTATATCACCCCTTCAGTTGAATGAGTAGGTGAGAGAGAATGTCAAAAGGCACACCATCAATGGGCAAGCGGCAGAAGCGTACCCACATCACCTGCAGGCGTTGTGGCAAGCCCTCATTCCATGCGCAGCACAAGGTCTGTGCGGCCTGTGGCTTTGGAAAGAGCCGGAAATTACGCAGTTATCGTTGGACAGAGAAAAAAGCAAAGGTACCGACGCATTAGAGTTGTATCATGTGTGGTATCGTTGGCATCGTCGATGCTGGCGGTGTCTCTTTTCCGCTGTACTACGCCCTGTACGCTCTCCAGCACCGGGGGCAGGAGAGCGCAGGGATATCCACTTTTGAAGGCACGACCCTGTACACCCACAAGGCCCAGGGGCTCGTTGCCGAAGTCTTTGATCGCCACACCCTGGAGGGACTGCGTGGCAACGCCGGGATCGGGCATGTCCGCTACCCGACGACCGGGTCGAAGGTCCCGGAGAACGTCCAGCCGTTCAATTTTCGCTACCGGGGGCTTGACCTCTCGATCGCCCACAACGGCAACCTGGTCAACACGGCCGAGATGCGGGAGGAGTACGAACGCCGGGGGCAGATCTTCTGCACCTCCGCCGATACTGAGATCATAGGGAACATCATCGCCGAGGCGCTCCGGACCTCAAAGAGCATGGAGGATGCGGTCAGGCTCTGCATGCGGCGCCTGCGGGGCTCCTACGCCACCGTTGCGCTGTTAAACGACACCGTCTATGCTTTCCGCGACCCGCTCGGCATCAAACCGCTCTGTATCGGCAAATTCGACCACGGCTACATCGTCGCCTCCGAGAGCGTGGCGATCGATGCGCTCGACGGCACGCTCATCAGGGATGTGCGGCCGGGAGAACTCGTCCGTATCGATGAGAACGGGCTCTCTTCCGTCCAGATCGCGACCGCGAACCGGAGAGGGCACTGCATCTTCGAGTACATCTATTTTGCCCGCGCCGATTCGGTCATAGACGGGACGCTGGTCTACGATGTCCGCCGCCGGATCGGGCAGGGGCTCTATGATGCGGCTCCGGTTGAGGGAGATATCGTCTGCCCGGTCCCCGACTCCGGGACCGCCTACGCCGCCGGCTACGCCGAACGGTCGGGCGTCCCGTTCGTCGAGGGGCTGATGAAGAACCGTTACATGGGACGGACGTTTATTATGCCGACCCAGCAGCAGCGGGAACGGGCGGTCAGGATCAAGCTCAACACCGTCAGGGGCAACCTCAAGGACAAAAGGGTGGTCCTCGTCGACGACAGTATCGTCCGGGGGACGACGTCCCGCAGGATCGTGAAGATGATCCGGGAGGCGGGGGCGAGCGAGATCCATCTCAGGGTCGGCTCCCCGCCGATCATCTCCCCCTGTTACCTCGGGGTTGATATGCCCACCCGTGCCGAACTGATCGCGAGCGGGAAAGAGGTCGAGGCGGTGCGGGAGAGCATCGGCGCGACGTCGCTTACCTACGTCCCGCTCAAGGACCTGGTGGAGGCGATCGGGTGCGGCGAGCGGAACCTCTGCACCGGGTGCCTGACCGGGTGTTACCCGGTGGATATCAACGGGGAGAAGTGTTACCACTGTGTGGTGGACTACGTGGCCGGTACCCACCAGGCCGACCTCTCGACCTTCAGGACCGGGAAGCAGCGGACATAACTTCCCCCTGTGCGCGGTTCACGGGCGGCCCCGGGCCCACGCTCTTTTTCTGTATCCGGCTCGTCTCATTGCCGAACACCGCGACGTGATACCCCGGTTCCCGGGACGGATGTCTGTCACAAATCACGCTTCCGGCGCTCAGGCATCCGCGAAACCCCTCCCGTTTGCCCCACGCACGCACCCACCGGGCAGCCGCCTGGAACACTCATGCGCGTGGCCGTGAATCCCGGTCAAGGCTCCCATGCCGCGAATGCGCCGGCTGCCGGGAGAACATGTCTTTGCTGGCTTGAGGAGAATACGGAACAGAGAAGAGTGCGCGAAAACAGAAGATAGCGAGGGATGGATTTGAACCATCGGTCTACGGGTTATGAGCCCGCCGGGATTTCCTGACTACCCCACCTCGCTCCAACCTGTGAGGTATAATAAATTGGAGGTACTTGGATATATACCTTTGTGAAGGTCCGATCGCCGTTTCCCACCCAACCATTATAGGGACGTGCATCATAATCCCGTTGTATGGAAGAGAACAGACCGATGGATGACGACCTGCAGCGCCTCCGCGAAGAGCGCCTCCGGGAGCTTGAGGCCGGCCTCCTCGGCGACACCGGCGGGGTCGTCGAGATCAGCGACAACACGTTTCAGGACGCCGCAAAGAAGCATCCTTTCCTTGTCATCGACGTCTGGGCGGAATGGTGCGGCCCCTGCCGGATGGTGGCCCCGGTGATCGAGGACCTTGCGCGTGATTTTGCCGGCAGGGTGACCTTCGGCAAATGCAACGTCGATCTCAACCCCGGGATAGCGACGAGTTTCAGCATAACGGCGATCCCGACGCTCCTGTTCTTTGCAAACGGCATGCTCGTCGACAGGGTGGTCGGCGCGCTCCCTAAAGAGGCCATACGGTCAAGGGTCATGCGGGCCTTCGGGGCCGGTTAAGTGCATCGAGCCGTCGTTGAGGGTTCTCGCCAATACCCAGGCAGCCTTCGCTATCGGCGCCTCTGCCCCGTCAACGCACGCGAGAATTGCGCGAAACGACGCGAAGGAAAGGTAGCAAACTAGTGGAGCATTTCACCTTATGTTGCGGGTCCTG
>NZ_DAQR01000082.1:21485-21855 GCF_002502935.1 Methanoculleus sp. UBA413 | reverse complement strand
GGGGGCGGGGGCAGTGCCCGGGCGTTCCCAGGGGGAAAACTGTCCGGGCGTGACCCGGGACTCGCGACCATCCGAAGCGGACAGGTCAGGCTCTCATCTCGTACTCCCCGACAGGGATCAAGACCGTTCTCCGAGGACGATTGCCCGCAGACCAACCCATAAGCCCATAATCAGCGCTCGTCTCCTGAATTGAGTGGTATCTTCGTGAATCTCCACACCAAACGTTAGCGCGTGTGGGGCCGGCATCCCTTTTCCCCGGGGCGGGGTTCCTCATCCCCGCCCGCCCTTACCCGGTGGCGAAGGCGATGACCTCCCCCGACTGGTTGAGCGATCCCTGCATCGCCCGGATCATCTCCTCCCATGTCGCCCC
>NZ_DAQR01000082.1:8350-21230 GCF_002502935.1 Methanoculleus sp. UBA413 | reverse complement strand
CCCCGGTAACCGATGTTGCCGAAATCGTTTGTGCCCTGCACGGCATGAAGGGGTGACTCCACTTCCTCCCCCGCCGGGAACCCCTCCGGGATCAGCGAGACCGGGGGAAGGTTCCAGAGGAGCCACGCCACCTTCGCCGGTCCCTCCTCAGGGCTCGTCGTCGCGAGGATAGCAAGCGACTTGATATTCGGGAGGAGCCCCTCCACCCTGATGGGAGGCGACCGGTTCGCCCCCCTACAGGTGTAGACCTCCGGAAAATCTTCAAAATCCAGTTTTACGGTAAGTTTTGGCATATTATCGGTCTCCCTCGATAGTCACCTATCGGATCCGGAATGTGAAAAAGGTTTGCGCGGTCATGGGGAGTGGAAAGCGGCGGTCTCACCGAACTGGAGGATGTGCTCCCGCATGGCATCGATGAGGTCGTGTCTGCCTGCGCCTGGCCCCGATCTCTCTCCCGAGCTGAAGATCCGGGGACTCAGGTCCCTCACGCGGTCTCAGGCGGGACCTCAGGTGCTTTTTTGCGGCCGTAGGTTGCCATCGTCTCGCCGTAGCCATCGGGATCTCGCCGGTCGAAGGGATGTTCCAGGCAATCCAGTGGGTGAACGTGCCGGTGGGGTCGTCCGGGTCGTCCATGATGACCGCGAGGTAGGGTGCATCCGACCCCGATACCCTGATCCGCGGGGAGATGTTGTCCCCGTCACAGGTATGCTCCGGGGGAAACCGGTCGAAATCGACCTCTATCATCAGGTTCTGCATACGCAATCGCCCTTCCGGTGCCCTCGTGGAGGTGGTCATATATACCCGTTGCGGCGCGGGATCAGGTCCGGCATCGTGGCCGGAACCCGACCGTAACCCCGGGAAGAATCAGATGAGCCCCATGTCCCGGGCCTGGATCAGCAGTTCCTGCACTTCCTGGTCGGTGATGTCGTGCCACCGCTCGTACGCCTGCGCCACCGCGAAGACGCGGCTGGTCCTGATGTTCAGGCAGACGACGAGGTCTGCCTTCCCGGCGATGAAGGTGACGGCGTGGAGCGACCCGGTGGGGACCGCAACGATGACCTGGCGGGGCGACTCGGCCCGGGCCGCCTCGATGGCGGCGAGCATCGTATACCCGGTTGCAAGACCGTCGTCGACCAGGATCGCGGTCCGGCCCAGAAGCTCCGATTCCCGGCCGTGACCGCCTGCAAACTTCTCCATCCGCTCCTCCACGTTCTTCCGGGCCTTCGCGACCGCGGCGTTCACCTCGGCCTCCGAGAGGTCGAGCCCGGCCATGAGACCACGGTTCAGGAAGACCCGCCCGTCCCAGGTCACGGCGCCGAACCCGGCCTCCGGGTTCCAGGGGATCTGCACCTTCCGCACCACAGCCATCCGGAGCGGGGCCTTGAGCACCCGCGCCACCTCAAGCCCCACCGGCACCCCCCCGGCAGGGATGGCGCAGACCACAGCATCCCCGATCGTCTCCATCGGCGCGAGGATCGCCGCCAGTTTTCTGCCGGCATCGGTCCTGTCCTCAAAAACGCCCAGCCTGTCCCGCATCGCCCGATCCTCAATAATCCGGCCCGTATCCAGCATAGGTCAGCCTCTACTGCACCGCGATATTAACATCTTCCGGTGAGCGGCCGCACCTCCCCGGAGAAACGATACCAATAACCCTTCAGAGATCGGATGATCAAGCGATAGATGACGCTCACTGAGACAAACCGGAGGAGACAGCGGTGACGGCAGCCGATACGGTGACCCTGTATACCGACGGCGCATCGCGCGGGAACCCCGGAGACGCCGCCTGGGCATACGTGATCGTACAGGAAGGATCCATCGCCGCCAGCCGTTCCGGGTACATCGGGAAGGCGACCAACAACGTGGCCGAGTACCACGCCGTCATCAACGGTCTTCGCGCCGCCCGGGCGTTCACACAGGGGAGGCTTAGGGTCAGGTCAGACTCTGAACTGGTCGTGCGCCAGCTCACCGGCCGGTACCGCATCAGAAAAGAGCATCTGGAGGTCCTTGCAGGCGAGGTGCAGCAGTTGGCGCGGAACTTCGCGGAGGTCAGGTTCGAGAGCGTGCCGCGGGAGCACCCCTGTATCCAGGTCGCGGACCGTCTCTGCAATGATGTGCTCGATTCAGAGGCAAGGAGAAGGTAGAAGTATGACCGCAATCGAATGCATCCCCATCGGCGTCGTCCGGTCACCCTACCGGGAGCGGGGCGACGCCCCGCGCCAGGGCCGGCTGGCAGATACCATCGCTGAGATCCACATCTTTGACGCCTACGTCCCCGGGCTTGAGAACGTTGAGCGGAGCAGCCATCTCATCGTGCTCTACTGGCTTGATCGGGCGGAGCGGGGGGAGCTCCTCGCAAAGCCCCCGGGGGAGACCCGGACCCGGGGAGTCTTTTCCACACGCTCGCCCGCCCGGCCAAACCCGATCGGCTTTGGGATCGTCGACCTGGTCAGGCGAGACGGCAGCGTCCTGGTGGTCAGGGGGCTTGATGCCCTCGACGGAACTCCGGTGCTGGACATCAAGCCCTACTCCCCCGAGATCGACTGCATCCCCGAGGCGACGGGCGGGTGGCATATCAAAAAGTAGGTCCAGATCAGGGGGTCGTCGTGAGGCACCCCTTGTGGGCGGCGAGAGACCACCGCCGGAGGGTAAATCCGTGCAAAAACAGCATCCCGGCGGCCGGACGGGATAATTTTGCCATCAACTATACCTTTTTGTGACACGTGTCGTTAATATATAGTAGCTCAAGATCGTCCTTACTGAAGGATACAATACCATGGAGGATACTTCTGATGGCTCAAACGAATGAACCGAATAAGGATACATGTACCGGGAACTGTGCCGGCTGCCCGTCTACAACTAAGTGTGAGGACCCAAGAAACGTGAGTGCCCCAAAAGGCCTTCCCCCGAAGGCAGATATCAGCGTGAAGCACGTCGTTCTCGTCCTCTCCGGGAAGGGCGGGGTCGGGAAGAGCACGGTATCGGCAAACCTCGCCTACTCTCTCGCCAACCGTGGCTATAACACCGGACTCATCGACCTCGATATCCACGGCCCTGATATCCCGAAGATGCTCGGCGTCGAGGATGCCCGCCTCCAGTCCTATGACGGAAAGGTCATCGAACCGGTCAGGGCCACCGGCAACCTTGCGATCGTCTCCATGGCGTTCCTGCTCCCTGAACGCAACACCCCCGTGATCTGGCGTGGCCCGATGAAGATGACTGTCATCAAACAGTTCCTGGAAGACGTCAACTGGGGTGACCTCGACTACCTGGTCGTCGACCTCCCCCCCGGCACGGGCGATGAGGCCCTCACCATCGCTCAGCTCGCCCCGAACATCGCGGGGGCTGTCATCGTCACCACCCCGCAGGATGTGGCAATCCTCGACTCGAGCAAGGCGGTCGAGTTTGTGAAGAAACTCGAACTTCCGGTGCTCGGGATCGTGGAGAACATGAGCGGGTTTGTCTGCCCCCACTGCGGCGAGGAGATCGATATCTTCGGCAAGGGCGGCGGGGAGAAGGAGGCAGGCGAACTCGGTGTGCCCTTCCTTGGCGCCATCCCGCTCGACCCCGAGATGCGGAAAGCAGCGGACGAGGGAAGACCTTTCATCATCCGTCGTGCCGGGGGGGAAGACCCAACCTGGAAGAGCATCGATGCCATCATGGAAGCGCTTGTGAAGCAGATCGAGGAGTAATATGAATTACGCAGAGATTCTTGCCGGGCGGGAGGACCCCCTCCCGGTGTGTGCAAGGATCGTGCAGGCGCTCGAGAACTTTGAGGAGTTCCCCTTCCTGCTGGAGTCCGTCTACCGCGAGGCGTCGGAACTTGACGACGATGACCTCGACCGCCTGCGGTTCGGCCTCGTCCGCCTGCAGGTCTACGCCGACATCCACCGCTACGAGGACATGGAGGCGGCCCAGCAGATGAAGTACGTGGCCTCCGTGCTCGAACGGATACTCTTCGGCAGGCTCCTCCTCGAGGGAGAAGAAGCGGGCGGCAAACAGCAGTGCTGTTAGCCCGGACGCCGGCGAAGATATCCGCCACCTATTTTTCTGCACCGGTGAAGGATTTTTTGCGGCAACCCGGACGCCGGGGTCGGGCTTTGCGCGGTGCGCAGTCCTTATCTTTTTTTCACCCGGGCGCATGGTTCCTTGTTCCAGCGGCTGCTCTGCATACCAACCGGGTTTCAAGTCAGTGCACCCCGGATTACGTTTGCGCCAATGGAGTATCCCCCGCTCCGTAAACGCCGGGCCGGGAACCCTCCGTTGCCCGGGACCGGGCTGATTTCTCCGAAAAAAGAGATTAATATGTCGCCAGGTAGCGGTCGAGTTCCCAGGGGTGGACCGCCGTCCGGTAGGACTCCCACTCTGCTTCCGCAACACTCGTGAGGGCCTCGACGACGTGGGGGCCCAGCGCCCTGCAGATGAGGTCGTCGGCGAGCAGGGCCTGGTGGGCCGCGTAGAGGTCACCCGGGAGCGTCTCGATCCCGGCACCCGCCCGCTCCTCCAGCGTCATATGGTAGATGTTCTTATCGATGCTCGCCGGGGGTTCGATCCTCTCCCGGACGCCCTCCATCCCGGCGGTGAGCATCGCAGCGAAGGTGAGGTAGGGGTTGCAGGTCGGGTCTGGACTCCGGAACTCGACCCGGGTGCTGTTGCCGCGCGGTGTCGGGACCCGGACGAGGGCCGAGCGGTTGCCGGCGCTCCAGCTGATGTAGCAGGGCGCCTCGTAGCCGGGGACCAGCCGTTTATAGGAGTTGATCGTCGGGTTTGCGACCCGGGTGATGGCCTTTGCATGCTTCAGGAGGCCGCCGATGAAGTGCATACAGGTCTCGGAGAGCTGGCGCGGGGCGTCAGGGTCATAGAAGGCGTTCACCCCGTCCTTCTCGAGCGAGCAGTTGGTGTGCATCCCGCTCCCGCAGATGCCATAGATCGGTTTTGCCATGAACGACGCATGCAGCCCGCGCATCAGCGCCATCGTCTTGACCGCGAACTTGAAGGTGATGACGTTGTCCGCCGTGTGGAGGGCGTCGCTGTACTTGAAGTCGATCTCGTGCTGGCTCTCGGCCACCTCATGGTGCGACGCCTCGATCTCGAACCCCATCTCAGTGAGGGCGATGATGATCTCGCGCCTGACATCCTCCGCAAGGTCGGTCGGCGCAAGGTCGAAGTAGCCGCCGACGTCCTGAAAGAGCGTGGTCGGTCGGCCGTCTACCATCCGGAAGAGGAAGAACTCCAGTTCCGGGCCGGTGTTGAAGATGTAGCCGTCCCGTGCCGCATCCTCCATGGCCACGCGGAGCACGTGGCGCGGGTCGCCCTCGAACGGCTTGCCGCTGCTCGCCTTGTAGACGTCGCACATAAAGCGCGCCACCGTATACTCCCGGGGCCCCCAGGGCAGGAGGGTGTAGGTAGAGAGGTCGGGTTTGAGCACCATATCGGACTCCTCAATCCTGACGAACCCCTCGATCGATGACCCGTCAAACCCGATCCCGCTGGTCAGTGCCTTCTCTGCCTGCTTCACCGGGATAGCGACGTTCTTTGGCATGCCGATGAGGTCGGTGAACTGGAGATGGAGGAATCGGACGTTATCCTGTTCAATGCGCTCGAGCATCGCAGAAGTGGCATCGCCAGACATGTGGAAGTCTACTTCTATCCGATGGAATAAATATCTATTGACACAAATATAATCGAGCAGAATTATAGGAATCGGCAACAGAACTTTAATTCACCGAGGTTACAATGTGCGGCATATTTGGTGTAATGGATAAGAGGCGCCAGATGATGGATGGTTCCGGCATCCGACAGGCCCTCTCCATGATGAACGAGCGCGGCAGCGGCGAGGGGGCGGGCTACGCGGCATACGGCATATACCCTGACTACCGGGACTGCTACGCGCTCCACGTCTTCTTCGATAACGCTCGCGACGGCAAAGCGGTTGTCGACGCAACGCTGGAACAGTGGGGGACGGTCGAGCACAATGAAGCGATCCCAACCTACGACCAGCCGAATCTCCGGGCAACCTGCACTCCCTGGCGCTACTTCTTCAGGCCCGACCCCTCTCTCGCGCCCGGGAGCGCATCGCCGGAGAAGGATATCATCACAAGTCTCGTGATGCAGATCAACGCAGGCTCAAATGGGGCCCAGATCATCTCGTCCGGGAAGAACGTCGGCGTCTTCAAGGCAGGCGGCTGGCCGGAAGATGTGGCAGACTACTACCGGATCGAGGACTACGAGGGCTACATCTGGCTTGCGCACAACCGGTATACGACAAACAACCCGGGAAAGTGGGAGCGGCCCGACCCGTTCAACCTCCATGACTGGAGCGTCGTGGAGAACGGAAAGATCACCTCCTACGGGACCAACCGGCGCTATATTGAGAGTTTCGGGTACACCTGCTCCATGTCCACCGACAGCGAGATCATCACCTACTTAATCGACCTCCTGGTGCGGCGGCACGGCCTTGATATCAACCTCGCCATCAGGGCGCTCTCTCCGCCCTTCTGGGAGGATATCGACCTGATGCCGAAAGCTGAACAGGACCTGAACCGCGCCCTCCGGCTCGCGTACGGGTCGGCGACGATGAACGGACCGTTCACTGTTGTCGCAGCGAACCCCGATATGATGGTCGGGTTCACCGACCGGGGCAAACTCAGGCCGATGGTCGTCGGCGAGTGCGGAGATCGGCTCTACATATCAAGCGAAGAGGCGGCCATCCGTGCCATGGAGCCAGGGGTCGAGTCGATCACCACACCGGCTGCAGGAGAGCCGGTGATCGGGAGGGTTGCTCCATGAGTAACAACCTCGGCAGCATGCCGCTGCGTTACCGGGTCACGATCGACCGGGAGCAGTGCATGGAGTGCGAGCGGTGCATCACCAACTGTTCCTACGGCGTATTCAGGCGGGACGGCGACCGGATCCTGATCAACTCCCGGAAGTGCACCGCCTGTCACCGGTGCCTTGCCTACTGCCCCCGGGACGCCATCAGCCTTGAGGAGCAGCCCTGCGACTACCGGAGCCACCCGGTCTGGACCAGGCAGACCAGGGAGGCGATCTACAACCAGGCCCGGACCGGCAAGATCATCCTCGCCGGGATGGGGAGCGTCGCCGACCTCCCGGTCATCTTCGACCACCTGATGCTGGACGCAAGCCAGGTCACCACGCCCCCGACCGACCCGCTGCGCGAGCCCGTCGAACTCCGGACATACCTCGGGAAGAAGCCGTCAAAACTGGACCTCCGCCGGAACTCAAACGGAGAAGTCGAACTCGCCACGGAGCTCACCCCAAACCTCATGCTCAAGACCCCGATCATGCTCGGCCACATGAGTTACGGGGCGATCAGCCTCAACGCCCAGATCTCCATGGCCCGGGCGGCACAGGAGACTGGAACCTACATGGGCACCGGGGAGGGCGGACTCCACGCCGGGCTCTACCCCTACCAGGACCGCATGATCGTCCAGGTGGCATCGGGCCGGTTCGGCGTGAACATCGATTACCTGGAACGCGGCGCCGCCATCGAGATCAAACTCGGGCAGGGCGCAAAGCCGGGCATCGGCGGGCACCTCACCGGGGAGAAGGTCAGTAAGGATGTCTCCCGCACAAGGATGATCCCGGAAGGGAGCGACGCGATCAGCCCGGCGCCGCACCACGATATCTACGGCATCGAGGACCTCTCCCAGCTCGTCCGGTCCATCAAGGAGGCGACGGAGTGGAAGAAACCGGTCTTTGCGAAGATCGCGGCCGTCAACAACACGGCTGAGAACGTGGCGGCCGTTGCCCGGGCCTCGGTGGACGCCGTCGTCATCGACGGGTTCCGGGGCGGCACCGGCGCGGCACCACGGGTCTTCCGCGACCATGTCGGCATCCCGCTCGAGGTCGCAGTTGCAAGCGCCGACCGTGAACTCTGCAGGCAGGGACTCAGGAACGAGGTCTCCCTCATCGCCTGCGGCAGCATCAGGGAGAGTGCGGACGTTGCAAAGGCAATCGCTCTCGGCGCTGACGCGGTCTACATCGGCACTGCGGCGCTCGCGGCGATGGGATGTCGGGTCTGTGGAAACTGCTACCAGGGTCTCTGTCCCTGGGGGATCGCCACCCAGCGCCCGGACCTGGTGCAGCGCCTGGACCCCGACGTGGCATCGAAGCAGGTGGCAAACCTGATCCATGCATGGACGATGGAGATCACCGAACTGATGGGTGCGGCGGGGGTAAACAGCATCGAGAGCCTGCGGGGCAACCGCGACCGGCTCCGGGGCTATATGCTTGATGAGAACCTGCTCAATGTTCTCGACGTCAAGCCGGTGGGGGCGTGAGCACGATGGGAAAGACAGTCACGATTGATGCGGAGGGGATGCACTACACCCCCCTGAACCGGCAGATCCGGGAGGCCGTGGAGAACGGGGTCAGTGAGGTCGTCGTCAAAGGCGTCCTCGGGCAGCGATTCATCGGCAACGGCCTCCGCGGAAACGCCTCCATCCACGTCTACGGCGTCCCGGGCGGCGACCTTGCGATGTTCATGAGCGGCCCGACGGTCATCGTCCACGGCAACGCTGAGCACGCGCCCGGCAACACAATGGACTCCGGGAAGGTGGTGATCCACGGGAGCGCCGGCGATGCGGTGGCGCACAGTATGCGCGGCGGCAAGGTCTTTGTCCGCGGGAACATCGGTTACCGGGGCGGGATCCACATGAAGCAGTACGAGGCGCAACGCCCCATACTGGTCGTCGGGGGGTCCGCCCAGACGTTCCTCGGTGAATACATGGCGGGCGGTCTCCTGATCGTCCTCGACCTCGATGGGACTATGAAGGCACGCGGGATCGGGAGCGGGATCCACGGCGGGGAGATCATCATCCGCGGCGATGTGGACGACGCGAGCCTCGCTGCAGGGGCAAAGAAGGTGCCGCTCACCGATGAGGACCGGGCAAGGATCGCTCCGGTGATCAGGGAGTTTGCAGGCGACTTCGGGCTCGATCCGGAACCGCTGGTCAGTGCTGACTACACCCGGATTGTCCCCGCAAGCGCAAGGCCCTTTGCAGGAAAGTATACGTGGGAGTGATTGGGATGGATACGAAGACATTCAAGGACCTGGAAGCCGCGGTCTGGGCTACCGACCTCTGTTCCGGGTGCGGGGCGTGCGTGGCGGTCTGCCCGGCGGATGCCCTCCGGTTCGCACCGGGGAACACCGATGCACCGGTGAACATCGGCTACTGTAAGGCCGAGAACGACAGCGTGCCCTGCGGGGCATGCTACGCGGCCTGTCCACGGGTCGATCTCGCATCATGTGGGAAGATGCTCGGGCCGCACCAGGATATCGTTGCGGCCAGGTCGGTCTTCCCGGTGGAGCGCAAGCAGAGCGGCGGCGCGGTGACGGCAATCCTCGTGAACGCCCTCGATGAGGGGTTGATCGACGCGGTCGTCACGGTGACGAGGGACCCCTGGACGATGAAGCCGTCGTCGACGGTGATCACCTCCTCTGACGCGCTCATCCAGCATGCCGGGAGCCGCTACTCCTGGTGGGTGCCGCTGCTTGCGTCCCTCAAGGAAGCGGTCGTCACCCGGAAGTACCGGCGGATCGCCGTCGTGGGCGTGCCCTGCGTGGCACGGGCGACACAGACGATCCGGGCGAGCGACCACGAGCTCCTCCGGCCCTACGCGAAGGCAATCAGGCTTGTGATCGGCCTCTTCTGCACGGAGACCTTCGATTACGCGAAACTGGTCGAAGGGAAACTGCAGTCTGAGCGCCGGATCGAGCCCTGGGATATCCGCCGCCTGGATATCAAGGGGAAACTGGACGTCTACCTCCAGGACGAGCGGCATATCTCTATCCCGCTTGCTGAACTGGAGGAGTCGGTCAGGCCCGGATGCCGGGTCTGCACCGACTTTACGGCGGTGGAGGCGGATGTCTCGGCCGGGGCTGTCGGGTCGCCGGAAGGCTACACGACACTGGTCATCAGGAACGATATCGGCAGGGGGTTCGTCGACCGGGCGGTCTGGCAGGGGAAACTTGCGACCGGCGGCAGCGTCGACCTCGCTGCAGTCGAGCGCCTGGCGGCGAAGAAAGCAGAGCGCCAGGCGGAATAATACTTTTTTTTGGCGCCGCTTTGGCATTGGAACCTTTTACCTCATTTTGCTGACCCTTCAGGGGTGAGGGGGAAAGTCAATAACCTCACACGGAGGCCACGTTCCCTACATCCATTCCCGAACTTCGCGCACTTCTCTGTGCAGCTGGTGATCCGCCCCTCACGCCCGCGAAGTAAGATGAGGTCATCCATCAGGCAAATGATCAAATTTAATAGTTTTAACAACAATAAAATTGTCTTGTGCGGAACCGGTCCCCTCTCACGGCTCCGGCAACAGATGTTCCCGGACTTGAGAGCCCGACTGCCGTGACTGCCTGCGCGAGGCACGGCACTCCGGTTCCCTGCACGGTGGTTCGAGTGAACCCTGATACCTGCAAAGACCGCAGGCGAACACACAATCAGCGGTGAGATAAAAATGGCACGATATTTTGGGTATTCTCCGAAAGGCACCGTGAAGAGTGCCGTGGAATCGTTTGAATCGACAACCCAGGTGCGGAGCGCCGGGGGTACGCTGCTCGGAACCGTCTACGTGGACATCAGTGATGAGGAATGGGCCGTTGCCATCGCCTACGGCAGGGCGCAGCACCCGAAACTGAGAGGCCCGGAACCGGCCTACGAGGTCAGGTATGCGCATCTGCCGGGGGAGGTGGGGGAGACGACGAGGCTTGACACCAGAGAGGAAGCTCCGTGTGCCATTCAGGTCGACCCGTTCCCATCGGCGGATGAATTTGTTGTCTGGGCCCTGGGCGAAGAGAAAGGACGGATCCAGGGCGCCGCTGTGTGAGAGGGGGCCCAGACCGCCCCTTCCCTTCGCTCACGCTCTGTTTTTCCATAACGTCGCCCCGTTTCGGTAGCCTGGAGGCTTCCGGCGGCCGGGTATCGTCACTCCCCGGGATGGCTCGCCGGGGAAATCGCCGTGCGGGGGGCAATTTTATATGCATTGAGACCGGGTACGCCCGGGTGTCATCATCGGAGCGTGAGCGGTATGGCACGATGGGTGTGCAGCATCTGCGACTATGAGTACAACGAGGAGGCGGGAGACCCTGCCAACGGCATCCCGCCCGGGACGCTGTTTGAGGACCTCCCCCCCGGCTGGCGGTGTCCCGGCTGCCGCGGCGGAAAGGAAGCGTTTGTGCGGGTTAACGAAGAGGAGGTGGAGAAAAATGAGGAAGATTACCTCTGAAGAGTCGGTCACGACCGTGGCCGACGTGCTGGTCTCGGAACTGGAGGCCTGGGGGATCACCCTGTACTTCGGCATCCCGGGATCGTCGTCGCTCCCGCTGGTGGATGCGGTCAGGAGGAACCCAAACGCCCGGTACATCGTCACCCGGCACGAGCAGACCGCGGCTATGGCGGCATCGGCCTACAACAAGTTCACGGGAGAGATCGCAGTCTGCCTGACCATCGCCGGGCCGGGTGCCACGAATCTCGCCACCGGGCTTTACGACGCAAAGGAAGACCGGGCAAGCGTGCTCTCACTCAACGGGCAGGTAAAGGCGCAGTACGCCGGTCCCGGCGGCATCCAGGAGATCGACCAGGACGCGTTCTTCCGGCCCGTCACGGTCTTCAATAACACCGTCGCCGACCCGGCGATGGCGGTCAAACTCCTCACCCGGGCGCTGCGCTACGCCATCGTCGCCCGTGGTGTCGCCCAACTCTCCATCCCGAACGACATCCAGGCAGCGCCGCTTGACCCTGCCTACTGCAAGCGCGAGACCTGCCTCCCGGCGGTCAGGGTTGCGCCGACCGACGAGGCTGTCGGGGCGGCGGCGGAGGCGATCGACGGCGCCACACGGCCGGTGATCCTCGCGGGTTTCGGGGCCATGGATGCTGCCGGAGCGGTCCTTGACCTGGCAGAGAGAATCCAGGCGCCGATCGTCACCACCTTCCGGGCGAAGGGCATCCTCCCCGACGATAACGAATGGATTGCCGGGGTGCATGGCGAACTCGGGACACCGCACGCCTGGACGCTCGTCCTGGAGTCTGATCTCGTGATCGCCTGCGGTGCGAGTTTCTCAGACCTCACCGGGATCCCGGCGGATAAACGGGCCGTCCAGGTCGATATCGACCCGCTCCAGCTCGGGAAACACCCGCTCGTCGCGGCGGTCTGGGGAGACTGTGCTATCGCCCTGCCCCGGATCGTTGAAGAGGTCAGGCCGCGGGAGGACCAGGGCATCAGGCAGTGGCTCGCTGACCGGAAACGGGAGTGGTTCGACCGGCTCGACCGGGAGGCCGACCCGGAGGCTGTCCCGCTCCGCCCGCCCTACATCATGAACGTCCTCTCCGAGACACTGCCGGAGGATGCGGTCATATCGGTCGATGTCGGGGATAACCAGTGGTGGTTTGGGCGGAACTTCCGGATGAAGCGGCAGCGGTTTGCGATGTCGGGCTATCTCGGGACGATGGGGTTCGGGCTCCCGGGAGCGATCGCGGCCAAGCTGGCCTACCCTGATGCGACCGTCGTCTGCATCACCGGGGACGGCGGATTCTCCATGGTCATGGCCGACTTCGTCACGGCGGTCAAGTACGACCTCCCGATCATCGCGGTGGTCCTGAACAACCGCGAACTTGCCATGATCAGACAGGAGCAGCGGGAGGCGAATTACCCGCCCTACGGGATCGACCTCACGAACCCCGACTTCGCCGCCTTTGCCGGAACCTGCGGCGCCACCGGGATACAGGTGACCCGGCCGCAGGACCTCGCTGGGGCGGTCAGGAAGGCGGTGCAGATGAATGCGCCGGTCATCATCGATGTCGAAACCGACCCGAAGCGATTCGGGTGAGACTCCGGTGTGAGGGGATCGCGGGTCGTG
>NZ_DAQR01000082.1:0-8118 GCF_002502935.1 Methanoculleus sp. UBA413 | reverse complement strand
CCCGGGAGAGCGGGCTGTTTCAATCCATCTGGCCTCCATCTCATGCAGGTTCCGGGATCTCCTCATACAAATGCCTGAGATTCCTCCTGCCCGTATCGGTCAGCGCGGTCTTTGGGATCGAAAAGAAAGAGATTAGGGATGGTTCATTTCACGGTCTCAGCTGCCATCCGAACATCGGTTGCCTTAACCGTCTTTCTGCCTGCATGACCTGCCAGTTTGATCGCTTCTTTTGCGATCCTTGATGCGTACTGCTCCATCAGTTTTGCGAGCTCTTCATTGGCGTCGGAACTCACACGCTCCGCACCAGATTTCTTCACGATTCTGCCAACAGGCGCCAGTGGTATATCAGTCACGATCTCATTTCCCCCTTTTCATTGAGCTCTGTGAAATGTAATCTCAAACAGAGCACGTTTTACAGAAGCACCATAGGTATTCTCATATAAATACTTATCTGCCCCCGGAGGGGTTGAAGCGAGAAATTCAGAACGGGAAGGGTATCAAAGTGAGGGAAAGACCCGGATTATATCAGTCTGTGTAACGATCCCGATCGGCTTACCATCCTCAACAACAACGAGCCTCCCAATCTCGCGTTCCTTGAATCGACCCACAAGCTCATAGAGCCGGATCGACGGCGGCGCCTCCACCACATCGGCGGTCATGACCCGTGAGACGGGCGCGTCCAGCGTCAGGCCCTCGTCCAGGCCCCGGGCGACGTCACTCAACGTCACGATACCCTGCAGGCGGCCGTCCTGCACCACCGGCGCCCCGTGAATATGGTGCGCGTTGAAGAGGCGGATCGCATCGCGGAAGGTTGCGTCAGGCGGCAGGGTCAGGAGCGGAGTGCTCATGTAATGCCTGATCGTCTGTTTCGGCAGTGATATCATCTCCGATACACTGATCAGGAGCAACTGCTGGTTCTCGTCCATCCCGAAGACCTCACCCCGGACGAGGAGTTTGTTCACCGGCGTGGGCCCGATCGAGACCATATCCCCTACCTTGAAGAGCTTCACGCTCCCGATAATCTTGATCATCGCATGACAGAGATCAGGGTGACAGAGGGTGGTAAAACTGAGTTCGGCGACACGGACGCCCTTCACCTTCTCACCGTCGCGGAGGATCTGCACCTCTGACTGGTGCTCGAGGTCTGCCAGGTTCAGCTCCTTGTATGCGCGTGCGGTCGGGCTGTAACCGCCCTTGGGGCCGGGCACGCCGTCTACAAGCCCGAGCGCTTTTAGTGCCTGCATCTGGTTACGGACGGTGCCGGGGTTGCGCTTCAGCACATCCGCAATCTCCTCACCTTTTATAGAATGAGAGGCCTGATGGTATAGGGTAATCAGGGTTATTAGGATATCCTTCTGAATCGGGGAGAGATCCATAGTTATCAGTCATAATACGTTGTTTAAATACATTAGGTTGTGCGTGCAGTGGAGTTTGAAACCATCCCGACCGTTCCAACGGCTGATGAAGTGCTCGACCGCAGCCTTCGCAGGGCAGCGGCAAAGAAGAAACTCAAGATCAACGTCGATCGGGCGAACGAAGAGTTCGTGAGAGCGGTCGCAAGCGCCATCCACGATAAATTAAAGAGCGTGGTCAGTTCGTTCCCGAGTTTCGAGCGTCTCCCTCCTTTCTACCGGGAGGTGGCCGACATCCTCGTCTCGCTCGACCGGCTGAAGAAGTCCCTCGGCGCCGTCACATGGGCGGCGGACCAGGTCAGAGTCATCGGCTCCGGCTACGCCCGCAGCATGCGCTCGGCGACCGACACGGGCCAGCTCCGCCGCCAGGCCGTTGCCCGGATCGCCTCCGTCGTCCACCAGGTGGACGACGACCTCATATTCCTCAACGAAGCCCGTAATATCCTCCGGAAACTCCCGCACGTGAGCGAGGACGAGTTCACCGTGGTGGTGGCAGGATACCCCAACGTCGGGAAATCATCGTTTATCAGGCTCGTCTCCACGGCAGAACCCGAGATCGCCGCCTACCCCTTCACCACAAAGGGCGTCATCGTCGGCCACCGCGACCTCGGGAAAAGCGAACGGGTCCAGTTCATCGATACACCAGGCGTCCTCGAGCGCCCCGCCGACGAGAGGAACCCCATCGAGCGGCAGGCGGTAAGTGCCATCATCAACACGGCCGACGTCGTGCTCTTCATCCTCGACGCGAGCGAGCACTGCGGCTACGCGCTCGACGACCAGGTCAGGCTCCAGGAAGAGATACAGGGGCTCGTCGACGTTCCGGTGGTGACGGTCGCAAACAAGGCCGATATCAGGAGGATCGAGGACTACCCGGCGATCTCCACACTCACCGGCGAGGGGGTGGAGGGAGTGCTCGACCTGCTGCTCAGACACAGAATGGACACCAGGCAAGCGAGCCTGCAAGAACCGCCCCGATCAGAAAACCAGCAATCGCGCCGCCGTTCAGGGGCGGGAGACCCGCCTGGGGCTTACCCTTATTGACGAAGTAGAGGAGCACGGCAAGCCCCGCTATCGAGCCCGCCATCGCGCCGAGCGTCGGCGCGGAGAGGACCCAGAAGACGGCGGGCGCGTCCACGAAGACGTGTGACGATGCCACGAGGATGGAGGGCATGATCAGGTCGCCCATGCCCATGAGAAATGCGCCGCGCTCCTCCCCTTCCCCGATGTTGAGCCCTTCTTTGCGGAACGAGTAGTCCATCCTCTTCGGGACCACGACCATGATCGGCGCCTTCGTCTCGATGACGCCTTCGGCGAGCGTGATCATATGTTTTGTCCGATAAACCGATATGGCGTCATAGACGGCGAGCAGCACGAGCAGCACGAGAACCGGCAGGATAGCAAGGGATATCCCGAAGATGGACGCGATGCCGGCCGATATCAGCACGCCGAGGATATCGATGACGTACCACTCAGGGTAGAGGTAGAGGAGCGCGGTCGCCGCCCCGGCGGCGATGACCGTCCCGATGGCGGCGGCACCGGTCACGCCGAGCGCGAGGGTGGAAAGCGCGCCGAAGATGTAGAGGAACGTCATGAATATGGCAAAGCCGATGAAGAGGGCGATGAAGCGCCGTCCTCCCACCCTGATCAGGAGGAGCAGTATCAGCGTGAAGACGAGCAGCATCCCTATGAAGATCAAGGGATTTGCAACCGACTCAGGGTCTTCGAACGCCACAAGCCCCGCCGCCTGCATGGGCATGACGAGGATGATAGCGATGACCTGGACGGCGAGAAGCATGAGGGGCATCCCAAGAAACGGCAGCCAGTTGCGTATCTGCATCATAAAAACTCCATTCACTTTAGGTAGGTTAATTAATGCATCCTCATCATTTTAAAATATGGAGATTCGCGAACTCATCGGCGACATCGTTCTCACCATCGTGATGGTGGCCTCCACCGTCGTGCTGGTGATGCGATTCTGGCAGGACCTGCTTATAGCAGTTGCTGCGACGTTCATGATGCTCTCTCTTGGAGGACTGCTCATATCTCTTGGGTTAAAGATCGTAAGGCTCGAGCAGAGCGTCGTACAGCGGGAGCGCACCATGCGCGTGAACATGGAGGAGATGGGGAAGGCGATGAGCGCCAAATACGACAACACCATGGGTCACATCGAGGAGATCGTCGACGGGCTCTCCCGGCGGATGTACCGGTGAACCGCCATCTTCATGGTCTCTCACCCTCTCATGAGTAGGTAGCATGGGCGTTGCTATCCGCGATATTCTGGCAGATTGTAAAGAGACATTGACATGGGGCGACCTTCCCGGCATCGCCGCGGTGGACGCCCATAACGCGCTCTACCAGTTTCTCTCGATCATCAGGCAGCCTGACGGCACCCCGCTGATGAACGGCGCGGGCCGGGTCACCTCGCACCTCTCCGGCATCCTCTTCCGGACGGTCAACTTCCTGGAGAAAGGCATCAAGCCGGTCTTCGTCTTTGACGGGAAACCGCCGGAGTTCAAACAGGAGACGATCGAGCAGCGGCGGGAGGTCCGCAACCGGGCGAGCGAGGCCTGGAAGGCGGCACTGAAAGAGGGCGATATGGAGGAGGCGTATAAGCAGGCGAGCGCGTCCACCCGGATTGACCGGCATATCATCGAGTCGTCCCACGAACTCCTCGACCTGCTCGGCATCCCGGTGGTGCAGGCGCCGAGCGAAGGCGAAGCACAGGCGGCTCATATGGTACGGAGCGGGGGCGTCACCTACGCGGTCTCGCAGGACTACGACTCGCTCCTCTTCGGCTCCCCGGTGCTCGTGCGCAACCTCACAGTCAGCGGCCGGAGGAAGGCACGCGGCAGGACGATCACAGTAAACCCCGAGCGGTTCGTCCTCTCTTCCGTCCTCGACAGCCTCGGTGTCACACGAGAGCAGCTCATCGAGATCGGCATCCTGGTGGGGACCGACTTCAACCCCGGGATCCGGGGCGTCGGCGGCAAGACGGCCTTAAAGGTCGTGCGTAACGGCGAGTTTGAGTCCTTGAACGCCGAGAAGCAGCCTGACTTCGATCCCGGGCCGATCCGGGAGTTCTTCCAGAACCCGCCGGTCACCGACGATTACGCCCTCGAGTGGAGGACGCCGGACGTCGAAGAGGTTGTGGAGATGCTCTGCGGGCGCTACGACTTCTCAGAAGACCGGGTCAGAAACGCTCTTACCAAGGTCTCGGTGAAGGCGACGCAGAAGACGCTTGATGCCTGGTTCTGACGCACCACGGGGTGGGGAGGAACGGGGGCCGGTGCCGCTCGCACCCCTGTGGCGGTAGCAGCCGCGTCGGCAGGCCAGGTCCATTCCCGCATCCAGCAGGCTATGGAGTCTACCCAGACGAAATCCGATCAGGTACCCGGATAACGGAACGTTGGACACGCCCTGGTACACCGCCCGCATAAACCCAATGAAAATCGTGTCATCCCGGAAAAGACCCCGTATCAGGCTCGGTTCGGCGGTTTGTCAACGACACAATAGATATAAAGTACCGGGACACATTAAGCAATTGTAATACCAGTACAAGGATTCTGATGTGAGATGAAAGGTACGGGAACCAGCGACCGCGTCAGCGGGTGTCCCGGCGATCTCCCGGGCATTCCTGGCCATTACCCACCGTTCTCCCGGCGGCGCTAACCCATCCTGCTGCATCCCGCCGTTACTTCCGTACCTCGCTCACCGATCGCTTTGCCGAACCCGGTGTGCTCCTGATCGGGCCACCGCAGGGATCGTTTTATGAGCAGCTGAGACTCTAAGCAGGGAACAATATCAAAAGGTGATCTGAAATGAGAGAAATTTACGAGAAGATGATAAACGAGGCCATGGCCGCCCAGCGAGCGGACGTGGAGACAGTAAAGGCGAAACGCGGCCAGAAATTCGTCATTGAGGACACAAAACCCTACGTCGACGTGGCCCGGAAGATGACGGCGATCGGCAACCAGAGCCAGGCGGTCATCGACCTCCACAAAAACTCGGTGATATCGCACTACGAGATCTTAAAGGGCCTTACAAAGACCGTCCGCCCCGAAGACGACCCCTTCGTTGAGCACTACCAGACGCCGGTCGTGCTTGAGATCCTGAAAGGTCAGGACGAGGCGTTCGCAAAAAGTGTCGATACCTTCGTTCAGGCAATCGCTGATGCAGAAGCACTGATCGGCCTTGAAGGGGTGCGGCACTACGGCGGGTTCTACGGCCCCACCTGCGTCGTCGACTTTGCGCTGATGCCAGGGAGCACGAGCAACGTGGTGAACCGCGTGCTGACGAAGACCGATATCCCGGTCGAGCACAAGCGGGCTATCCTCGCCGCCAAATCGTGGGGTATGAACACCTCCTACGGTTTCGGCGACGCCTTCGCCCACGCCCTCGAGGCAGGGGCCACCCCCGCTGAGGCGACGGTCAAAGAGATCGAGATCATGCAGAAGCTCTACCGCGAACCGGTCGAGGCCCAGGTGGAACTGATGGATGATGCCGGCATGACGTCGTTTGATGCCCGGAAGTACATGAGCGAGTACCGGCGGCGGATGGAGGCGACCGTCAAGGCGGCCATCGACGACGGCGTCCACTACGGCAACATCCTGACCATACCCGCCTACAGCGTCGGCGACGTCTCGCACCACATAGCCCAGTCGACCTTCAATATGTGCAAGGACGACGTCATCATGGCGGTGATCGAGGCGGTCACCGACGTGATGGAGTCCACGCTCCGGAAGTCGCTTGACTCGTTCAAGAGTTACTGGGACGTCCTCTCGCTTGCGACGGGCGCCTCGGCGGCCGCGACCGAGTACATCCTCGAACTCGACGGGTTCAACGCTCCTATGATCGTCGACCTGCTCACGAAGAGGTTCCACAACTACGTCCAGGTCTACCCGGCCAGGGGAGCGGCAGCAGAACTCCACAACTGCGACTTCATGGACACAATCTACCGCGGATGGAAGATCCTCGATAAGGCGGAGCGGCTCCGGAACGGGTCCGGTGAGGAACTGGTCCCCATGGTCGGCAAGTACCCAATCGATCTTGCGCCCATCCACAAAAACGAGGTGCTGATGAACCCGCAGTGGTACGCCTACGCGGCCTGTGCAATATCGGTCCGGTTCTCCGCACTGATGCGACTTGCTGACTATCCGTGCCTCCTGACGAGCGAGCCCGTGACCGCGACGATGATGACAAACATCATCGCCCTCGAGAAGGAGACGGCAGCTGCTCCGGTGCGGGCCTGCAAGAACTGCGCAGCGGCCTGTCTGGTTGATCTGCGGCACCAGTACTGCCAGTGGAAAGAGGCGGTCTGAAGAGGAAGGGAGTTGCCATGAAGTGCTACTATTGCGCCCTTGAGGGGGGAGAGAGCGAGGCAGTGGCAATCTGCATCGTCTGTGGGATGGGGCTCTGCATGGAGCACGCTGTCCGGAAGGATGTCGATGTCTGGGAAGGCGGCTACCCGCTCCCCAGCAGGCGCGTGAAGGCTCCGCTGCCGCGGATCCTCTGTCCCGAGTGCTATGCTGCCCTGTATGGGAAGTGAGGCACATTCTCAAATCATTTTGGCAAAACCATTACCCTAAAAGGATGGTATGACTAACTGGTGAAACTATGACTGTATCTCTTGGAAAGCGGTCCATCGCCGAGGCCGTCGGCACATTCATCCTGGTCTTCTTCGGGGCCGGGGCCGCGGCCGTCACGCTGATGCTGGCTTCGGGAACCTCCCCGACGACACCCTTCAACATAGGGATCGGGGCGCTCGGGGGCCTCGGCGACTGGCTCGCTATAGGGCTCGCCTTCGGCATCGCGATTGCCGGGTCCATCTACGCCCTCGGGAGGGTATCCGGCTGCCACATCAACCCGGCGGTGACGATAGGTCTCTTTGCGACCGGGCGGTTCTCCGCCCGGGATACAGGAGCGTACATCGTCGCCCAGCTGATCGGTGCGGCGGCGGCAAGCCTGCTCTTCGCCTGGGCTGTCGGCCCGGACGCCGTCACGATCGGAGGCCTCGGGGCAACAGCGCCCTTCCCGGGCATCGGCTACCTGCAGGCGATCGTCATCGAGGCTATCGGGACGTTCCTCCTCATGCTCGTCATCATGGGCGCCGCCGTGGATGAACGTGCTACGCCGGGCTTTGCCGGCCTCGCGGTCGGTCTTACGGTCGCCGGCATCATCACGACGACCGGGAACCTGACCGGCGCATCGCTCAACCCCGCCCGTACGTTCGGGCCGTACCTCGGTGACTGGCTCCTTGGCGGGCAGAACCTCTGGGGGCTCTTCCCCATCTACATCATCGGCCCAATCATCGGTGCGGTGCTCGCAGCATTCCTCTACGACTACCTCTCCAGCGATTAGGCCAACCCCACCCTTTTTTCCCCACGCTTCCCGGCAAAGGACCACATGACCGTGTGGCTACCGGGCCATACTTCCACGCGACTGTTGCGTTACGCAGAAGTGCGCGAAGTGGACTATACCGTCCAGCAACCGAACTTCGCGTCCTTCGCGTGAGAGCGCGAGAGGCTGTACGCATGAAAGCACCTATTCCCCAGGCTCGCCCGGGGCAGTGGACCGTGGTGGGAATCTCCTCGGGGGGTGGGGGCAGGGGAGGGGGCTTGCCCCCATTGGCGTGAACGCAACCATGGGTGCACTGCGTTACGGGTTGGCTATCGGCGAGGTTCAAGCTCTGTTGAACCCCCGCGTCGGT
>NZ_DAQR01000051.1:8200-10666 GCF_002502935.1 Methanoculleus sp. UBA413 | reverse complement strand
CACCGGCGATACCCCCGCAAGGCCGGTCTCCGTCACAGTCGTCAACTACGACGGGTCCCGCCTTGACGAGCAGATCAGGGCACGGCCCGAGGACTTCCAAAGCCTTATTCTCCGCCCGACGGTCACCTGGATCAACATCGACGGCGTCCACGAGACCGGGATGATCCAGGCAATCGGGGAGGCTGCCGGGATCCACCCGCTGACCCTGGAAGACATCACAAACACCCGCCAACGCCCGAAGGTCGAGGACTACAGCGAGTATCTCTACGTTGCAGTCCGGATGCTCGCTCCCGACGGCGACGGTGAGTTCTGGAGCGAACAGGTCAGCCTTGTGCTCGGGAAAGGGTACGTCGCATCGTTCCAGGAGCAGCCGGGGGATGCATTTGAGCGCATCCGGGAGCGCCTGCGTGCCGGGGCGGGACGGCTCAGGAGCGAGGGGGCGGATTACCTCTTCTACGTCCTGCTGGACACGATCGTCGACGGGTATTTTTCCGTGATCGAGGCATTCGGGGAACGCATCGAGGCGGTAGAGGAAGAGGTGGTGGCAGATCCCGACCACGAGACCCTGCAGGTGATCTACGCCTTAAAGCGGTCTCTGGTTGCTCTCCGGAGGGCGGTCTGGCCGCTCCGCGACATGGTGGCAGAACTCGAACGGGGAGAGTCCCCTCAGATCCGGGAACCGACACTCGTCTACTTCCGAGACGTCTACGACCACACCATAGAGGTCGCCGAGACCGTGGAGACTTACCGTGAGATGATGTCCGGGACCCTCGACGTCTACCTCTCAAGCCAGAGCAGCCGGATGAACGAGATCATGAAGGTCCTCACTATCATCGCCACCATCTTCATCCCGCTCACCTTCATCGCCGGGGTCTACGGCATGAACTTCGCGTACATGCCGGAGATCAGCCATCCCTGGGGCTACCCTCTAGCCCTCGCCTCGATGGCGGCCGTCGCGGGGGTGATGCTCCTCTACTTCAGGAAGAGAGGCTGGATCTGATCCGCAGAGGCCTCGGGGAGGGGCTCCCGGTGAGACGGGAGCCTCTCTTCCCCTCCTGTCTCGTTCATCGGGGGAGAGCGGGGGGATCGGCCCGGCGGTGGCGTTTTATACCATGGGGCGAATGCTCCCTCCCGGAAGTCACCCCGGATCCGGCGGAGCAGGCGCTCGCGTATCGGGATATCCCGATCGAATGCGAGAGGGCGGATCAGCCCCGGGTGGCCCCCATCTCCGGGGCAAACAGTCCGGAGGTGAAGATGCAGCCGGAAGAATCCTGTCAGATACTACCGATCCGGGTGATGGACTACACGGAGGACCGTATTGAGGAGCACGAATGCATCGAACTCACGAAGGCCTGGTCGTGGATCAGCCGGGAGACGGTCACCTGGATCGACGTCGTCGGGGTGCCGGAGCATGACGAACTCGTGGTGCTGGGAGAACAGGCAGGCATCCACCCGCTCACGATGGAGGATATCACAGTCCCTGACCAGCGGCCGAAGGTAGAAGAGTTCGGAACCTACGTCGCCGTCATCGCGAGGATGCTCTCGGAGAGAGACGGCAGGGTCGCAAGCGAGCAGGTCAGCCTGATCTTCGGGGAGAACTACGTCATAACGTTCCGCGAGCAGCCCTTCCAGGTCTTCGAACTGGTCAGGGGACGGCTCAGGAACGAACTGAGCGTCCTCCGGGGCATGGGACCGGATTATCTCACCTACGCGCTCCTTGACGCCATCGTGAGTGTTTACCTCGCCATCCTCGACACAGTCGACGACCGGGTGGAAGACCTCCAGGGCAGGGTTCTGGCTTCCGCGGACCCGCTTGCCTTAAAACAGATCTACGAACTCAAGGAAGACCTCCTGACCATCCGGAGAGCGGCCGTTCCGGCACGCGAGGTTCTTGGGTCGCTCGCAAGCCGGGAGTTGAGCCTTGTCCGGAGGGAGACGATCCCGTACTTCAGGGACACATACGACCGGTGCATCCAGGCGGCAGAAGTTGCGGAGTATACCAGAGATACCCTCTCCGGCGTGATGGATCTCCACACCTCGAACCAGAACAACCGGCTCGCCGAGATCACGACGATCCTCACCATCGTCGCGAGCATCTTCATCCCTTTAAGTTTCATCACCGGGTTTTATGGGATGAATCTCAGGAACATACCGCTCGAAGACTCGCCCCTGGGGTATCCTCTCGTCCTCCTCCTCATGCTGGGTGTCGCGTTCGCGATGCTCCTCTACTTCAGGAAGAAAGAGTGGATCTGACGCTGATCCCGGACGGTTCCCGGCAACCGGCAGCGCGTGTTGCCGGAGAAACCCCAGGACCGCGGTGGCCGCCGCTTTGCACGGAAACAATCATTTATGACCGTGCGCAGAGTATCACCTGCTGATAGCATCATGAAGGATAGACTCACGGACTCTCTTGCTACGGCGATAGAGCACGGCCGCACCGGCCTCGATGCGAGGATGCAGGCACTC
>NZ_DAQR01000051.1:7646-7891 GCF_002502935.1 Methanoculleus sp. UBA413 | reverse complement strand
CAACCTCCTCGTCGCCTGCGAGTGCCTGATGGCCGGCGAAGGCGGCGTGGAGATCCCCTACACAGGTTTCATCCCGGACGCAGTCCTCCGGAGGCTCGGTTACACCCTGGTCGACGGGAGCGTCACGGGCCTCGGCCTCCTGGTCGGGACGCCGGAGAGCCCCGACGCCGCCGCGGCGATCTGCCGGGAGATGCAGGAGAAGTACCTGCTCACCTTCCTTGCCGGCGGGGTCGTGGAGGCGCTCT
>NZ_DAQR01000051.1:0-7477 GCF_002502935.1 Methanoculleus sp. UBA413 | reverse complement strand
GTCCGCCTGGGGCTGGATTACCGCCTGGTGCCGCTCGGTCCGGAGAGCGCCCGGGGCATCCACTTCGCCGACATCCTCGCCCGGGTCGCGATGATGTTTGGGGGGGTGCAGCCGGGAGACGTTCACTCCCTGCTCGGCTACGCCGCCGAACGGGCGAAGGCGTTCGTGATCGCATTTCCGGGCCTCACCGACGAAGAGGCCGCGTTCGTCGACGCCCTGCGGGTGCTCGGGATACCGATCCTCGCGGCCGGCAAGGGCTACGAGGGAGGGGAGTGGATACCGGTCGCTCCCGCAACGGCGGTCCGGACCGGCATGGACCTCCGGGGGATCCGGGTCACGGTCACGGCGATCCCGATACCCATGGCCTGCTCCCCCGCGTTCGAGGGGAAGAGCATCCGCAAGGAGGAGATGTACGTGGAGTTCGGCGGCGGGAGGACCCCTGCCTTCGAGCTCCTCCGGATGCGGCCCCGCGAGGAGGTGAAGGACGGGAAGGTCACCGTCGTCGGACCGGAGGTCGACGCCGTCCCGGCAGGCGCCGCCCTCCCGCTCGCGATCCTGGTGGACGTCGCCGGCGCGAGGATGAGAGCGGACTACGAACCGGTGCTCGAGCGGCGGATCCATACCTTCGTCAACTACGGCGAGGGGTCCTGGCACGTTGCGCAGCGGGACCTCATCTGGGTCAGGCTCTCGAAAGAGGCAGTGGCGAAAGGCGTCAGGATCCGGGACATCGGGACGTTGCTTGCCCACAAACTCAAGGCGGAGTTTCCGGACCACATCGACGCGGTCCAGGTGACGCTGGTCACCGACAGGCAGAAGGTCGAGGGGATGCTTTCGGAGGCGCGGGAGGCCTACGCACGGCGCGACGAGCGGATTAGCGGCATGAAGGATGAGGATGTGGAGACCTTCTACTCCTGCACCCTCTGCCAGACGTTCGCCCCGAACCATGTCTGCGTCATCACGCCGGAACGGCCGGCGCTCTGCGGGGCAATCACCTGGCTCGACGCCCGGGTTGCCCACGAGATCGCTCCCGCCGGGGCGAACCAGCCGGTCCCGAAGGGGGAGACGGTCGATGCCGTCTGCGGTGAGTTTGCGGGGGTGAACCGGTTCGTAAAGAAGGCATCCCACGGTGAGGTCGACCGGATCTCCCTCTACAGCATGGTCGAGAACCCGATGACCGCCTGCGGGTGCTTCGAGTGCATCGCGGCCATCGTGCCGGAGGTGAACGGGATTCTCGTCGTCAGCCGCGACTTCACGGGGGAGACCCCGCTCGGGATGACCTTCTCGACGCTCGCGGGGACGATCGGGGGCGGCGCGCAGACGCCGGGGTTCATCGGCATCTCAAAGAACTATATCCTGAGCGACAGGTTCCTCCAGGCCGAGAACGGTATTACGCGGGTGGTCTGGATGCCGGCCTCCTTAAAAGAGGAACTCGGAGACCGGCTGCGGGAGAAACTTGCTGCACTGGGGATGCCGGACCTCTTTGCGAAGATCGCGGACGAGGTCTCGGCGCCGACGATCGAGGACCTCGTCGCGTTTCTCGAGCGCGTCGATCATCCCGCACTCGCGATGAGGTCGCTGATCTAGGAGGGATGGTGCGTGACAGAGCAGAGTGACGAGGGATTGACGATCCGCGAGGTGCGTCTCGGCGCCACGCGGGAGGAAGGGGGAACCAGGGAGGTCTCCTACGTGATCGGGGGCGAACGCGGTCTGCCGTTCTCCGGCAACGTGCCGGGGAGGTTTTTAGTGGCGCTTGAGATCTGTGACGAACCCCGGTTCTGGCCGCCGGTTGTCCGCGACTACGTGGGCGATCTCGCGAACAACCCCGGCGAATGGGCGCGGGCCGCGGAGCGCACCTATGGTGCGGACCTGGTACGGCTGAACTTCACAAGCACGAAACAGCACGGCTTTAACGCGTTCGACACGATCGCTGCGACAACGGAGCAGGTGCTCGCGGCGACGACCCGCCCCCTGATCGTCGAGGGGAGCAACGAGCCGGAGCTCGACAGCGAGGTATTCCGCCGTTGCGGGGAGGCGGGAGAGGGCGAGCGGCTTCTCCTCGGGACCGCTGAGGCCGACCGCTACCGGAGCGTCGCCGCAGCGGCGCTGGCCTACGGTCATGCGGTGATCGCCCAGTCGCCCATCGACATCAACCTCGCGAAGCAGTTGAACATCCTCCTCCGCGAGACCGGCATACCAAGGGACCGGATCGTGATCGACCCCTACACGGGAGCGCTCGGTTACGGGTTTGAGTACTCCTACTCGGTGATGGAGCGGGTACGTCTCGCTGGCCTCGCCGGGGATGCGGACCTCGCGATGCCGATGATCAGCGCTCCCGCCGATACCCTCTCGGTCCGTGAGGTGCGGGAGGCCGCACCGGCGGATCGGGACGCGATGGCGGTCGCCTGGGAGTTCTACACCGCCTACTCCGCATTCGTGGCCGGCGCATCGATTGTCTGCGTCCGCCATCCTCTGTCCGTGAAGAAACTCCGGGAAGTCCTGGAGGTGAACCGGCGATGAAGGCGCTCGAGATCTACAAACTTCTCCCGAAGACGAACTGCAAGAAGTGTGGGTATCCCACCTGCCTTGCCTTCGCGATGAAACTCGCCACCGGGAAGGTGGAGGTCGAGGCCTGTCCTGACCTCGATTCCGGGACGAAAGCCCTGCTCGGCGGGGCGACCCGGCCGCCTGTCCGGCTTGTCGAGGTCGGCGTGGGCGAGCGGTCGGTTGCTGTCGGGGAGGAGTTCGTCCTCTTCCGGCATGAGAAGACCTTCTACCACCCACCCGGGATCATGGTGCAGGTCTCAGACACCTGGCCGGAGGAGCAGGTGCGCTCCATCGTGGAGACAGTCAGGGAGAGGGTCGTCCACCGGGTGGGGATGGACCTCGTCCTGACCGGGGTTGCGGTCAGAGACGAGAGCGGATCTCCCGACCGGTTCGCCGAGACCGTGGCGCTGGCCGGGGGCGGGAGTGCCCTCCCCCTGGTGCTGATCGCTAGCGACCCCGTATCCCATGAGGCTGCTCTCGCGGTCGCCGGGCACTACCGGCCGCTGGTCCACGCCGCAACCGAAGAGAACTGGCAGGATATCGTCGCGCTCGCGAAACGTTACGGCTGCCCGCTCGCGGTGCGGGCTGCCGACCCCGCAGGGCTCACAGCCCTCGCCGGGAATTGCGCGGATGCCGGAGTTTCAGACCTCATGCTCGATCCCGCTCCGCGGTCACTCCGGGACTATATCGCTGCCGCGACTGAGATCAGGAAGGCCGCCATCGGACGGACCGAACCTGCGCTCGGCTATCCCATCTTCCTTGACACAACACCCTTCGGGGAGACCGATGCAGCCCTTGCGGCAGGGATCCTGAAGTACGCCGGGATCATCGTCGTCCCCCCGCTCCCTTCTGCCTCCGTAGAAGCGGCGCTCACCCTGCGGCAGAACATCTACACCGACCCGCAGAAACCCATCCAGGTAACGCCCGGGCTCTACCCGGTCAACGAGCCCGGGCGCGGCGCCCCGGTCCTCCTCACGGTGAACTTCTCGCTCACCTACTTCACGCTGCTCGGCTACCTCGAGGCGTCCCGGATACCCTCCTACCTCTTCGTTGTGGACACCGAAGGCCTCTCGGTCCTTACGGCCGTCGCTGGCGGAAAACTGACAGAGACCCTCGTCGCAGACTCGCTCCGGAACTTCCGCGCCCCCGAGTTGGTGAACCACAGGCTGCTCATCATCCCTGGTTACGCCGCTCCCCTCTCCGGGAAGATCGAGGATGCGACCGGCTGGAAGGTGATGGTCGGCCCCCGGGATGCGGCCGAACTCGCCGGGTACCTGGAGAAGGAGTGGGTGGTCTGATGCCGACCGCGACGTTCCTCCCGGGCTACCGGAAGGCGGTCGTGCCCTCCGGCACGACCATCCTTGACGCGGCGCGTGCAGCCGGCCTCCCTATGAACGTGGTCTGCGGCGGGCAGGGAAAGTGCGGTAAGTGCCTTGTCTTCATCAAAGACGGCACAGTATCATTCGATATTGAGGATTGCCGCAGGTTCTTCTCAAATAACGAGATCGCCAGCGGGGCATGCCTTGCCTGCCGGGCAACCATCGTCGGGGATGTCCGTGTGGAGGTCCCGGCAGAGTCGCTCATCCAGGAGCAGAAGATCCTCGTGGAGATCCCGGGCATGAAGGAGGTCCCGTTAAAACCCGCCGTCTGGAAGTACGAGGTCCATCTCACGCCCCCGTCCCTCGACGACACCACCCCCGACCTCGCCCGCCTGCTGGAGGGGATCGAAGGTCAGGAAGGCCCGCCCCCCAACCGTATATACGCACCGCTCGAGGTCCTCTGCTACCTCCCGCAGGTGCTCCGCCGGAGCGGGTGGCACGTGACCGGCACGGTCGCCCTGGTGCCCGGGGGCTACCGCCTGCTCAACGTGGACGAGGGCGACACCACAGGCCGGCTCTACGGGGCGGCCGTGGACCTCGGGACCACCACGGTCGTGGCCTATATCAGGAGCCTCACCGACGGCCGGGTCCTTGCTACGGCGTCCAACTACAACCGCCAGATCTCCTGCGGCGAGGATATCCTCTCCAGGGTGAACTTCGCCCGGAAGAGCGGTCTCTCCCGGCTGCAGCAACTTGCGGCGGAGAGCATCAATGAATCCCTGAAATCTGCCTCCGATGCCGGGGGGATCGATCTTGAGGAGATCTTTGAGGTGGTGATCGCCGGAAACACGGTGATGACCCACCTCCTCCTCGGGATCGACCCCTCCTACATGATCGCCGAGCCCTACATCCCTGTCGTGCGGCGGATGCTCTCGACGGCCGCCGGGCGGATCGGGATCGCGGCCCACCGGAACGCCGGGGTCTACACCTTCCTGGCGGTCTCGAACTTCATCGGCGGCGACATCATCGCCGATATCCTGGCGTCGGGGATGGCAGACCGCGACGAGGTCTCGCTCATGGTTGACATCGGCACAAACTTCGAGGCAGTGCTTGGCAACCGCGACTGGATGCTCTCCTGCGCGGGCGCGGCCGGCCCGGCCCTCGAGGGCGGGGAGGTGCTCTTTGGTATGCGGGCAAACCCGGGCGCGATCGAGCGGGTCCGGATCGATGCAGACACCCTCACGCCGTCCTACTCGACGATCAATGGCATCCGGCCGCGGGGAATCTGCGGCTCAGGCCTCATCGACCTGATTGCAGAACTGATCCGCGCCTGCGTCATCGACCGAACAGGACAGATCAACCTGGAGATCGACCATCCGCGGGTCAGGAAGGGGCCGTACCACCCTGAGTTCGTGGTGGCCTGGAAGAAGGAGACATCAATAGGGAAGGATATCGTCATCACCGAGAATGACATCAGGAACCTGATCATGAGCAAGGCGGCTATCCACGGGGCCTGCATGACGCTCCTCGATGCGGCGGGTCTTACGCCCCGCGATATCGGCAGGATCTACTTCTCGGGGGCGTTCGGGAACTACCTCAATAAAGAGAACGCTATCACCATCGGACTGATACCTGAGGTTCCCCTGGAGCGGGTCGAAAACATCGGGAACGGGGCGATCACCGGCGCGAACATCGCCCTGGTCAACCGGGAGCGGCGGAAGGCGCTCGACGGGATTGCTCTCCGGATCACCTACATCGAGCTGAACACGGAGCCGTCCTTCATGGACCGCTACACATCGAGTTGCTTCCTGCCGCACACCGATCTCGCGCTCTTCCCGCACGTGCAGCAGATGCTTGAGGCGTGCCGGGCAAGGCAGGGGTGAGGGGCGTGGCAGGCATGATCCCGTCCCCGGAACTCCGCGCAACCGGTGTGGGGGCGCTCCCCCATCGCGACCCGGATGCGGCGTGCCGGGCGGTGCTCGCGATCTTCCCGGAGATCCCCTTCATCCCCACCCTGCCGAACCGGGGCCTCCTTGAGTCGATCGTCTTTGCCGATTCTGAGCACCTCCCGGGCGGGGTAGTCCGGGAGGGCAGGCTCACGGTCGACCGGGGCGCCGACCCCTCGGAGGCGATGGAGCAGGTTCTCCTCGACTACCTCGAGGGGAACGCTGAGCCCTACCAGGTCGGCGAGGCTTACGGGTCGGGGTTCCACGCGATGATGGGGCGCGACCTCTCGGATGCCCTTCTTGTCAAGTGCCAGGTGACCGGCCCGGTGACCTTCGGGATGCAGGTGGTGGACGAGACACGCCGGCCCATCCTCTACGATCCCGAATACGCCGATCTGCTCGGGAAACTTCTCGCGCTGCGGGCCCGGTGGTGTGAGGAAGCGATGCGGGAGCGAATGGGCGCACGCGCGACCCTGGTGGTGCTCAGTGAGCCGTATCTTGCGTCGCTCGGTTCAGGGGTCGTCCCGGTGGATCCCGGGGTCGCGGCATCCGCCTTCGGGGATATCGCCGATCTCCTCGAGGGGGGGCTTGGAATCCACTGCTGCGCCAACACTGACTGGGGATTCGTCCTCGGACTTGCACCGGCCGTGGTCTCGATCGACGCCTGGACCTACGCCCGGGAGTTCCTGCTCTACGCCGACGACGTCGCTCGCTACATGGAGACCGGGGGCGTGGTGGCGTGGGGAGTCGTCCCTGCTGACTACGCTGTCTTTGCGGCCGAGACTTCCGATTCGCTCTTTGCCCGGTTCCGGGATATCCGTGCCAAGGCGACAGAGACCATCGACCCCGACCTCTTCGACCGCCAGTCCCTGATCACGCCGACCTGCGGGATTCGGAACGCCGGCGAGCAGGAGGCCGCCGCGATCATGGAAGCGACAGCGTTGCTCTCGCGCCGTCTCCGGGGTGAAGAGCCGTGATCCGGCCCTGTACCGTCGTCATATCAGGGAAGGGTGGGACCGGGAAGACGACGATCGCGGCGCTCTTAATCGACGCGCTGGTTGCGGCCGGCGAGCGGCCGGTCCTTGCCGTGGACGCCGACCCGAACACGAACCTCCACGAGGCCCTGGGGGTCGCAGTCACGGAGACGCTCGGGAGCATGCGGGAGGAGGCCTTCACCCGGAGCATCCCGCCCGGAATGGACCGGATGGGCTATGTCAGGTACCGGTTCCACAGGGCGCTTGTTGAGGCAGAGGGCTATGATCTTCTCGCCATGGGGCGCCCCGAGGGGTCGGGATGCTACTGTTTCCCAAACGCCCTCCTCACCGAGTGCATCGAGACGCTCGAGCGCGGCTATCGGCTCGTCATCGTGGACTCCGAGGCGGGGATGGAGCATATCGCGCGGGGGACCGTCAGGAGTCCGGATATCCTCCTGATCACGAGCGACCCGGGCGCCCGGGGGATGCGGACCGCCAGCCGCATCCGGAACCTCGCGGAGGCGCTCGGGCTCTCGCGGGACCGGGTTTACCTCGTCATCAACCGGGACCGCAACGTTGCTGCTGCCGGTGGCGATATACCCCTCATCGCCCGTATCCCGGAGGACCCGGGCATAGGGGAGGCGGATCTTGCCGGGACGCCGATCGTCGGGATCCCGGAGGAGAGCCCGGCACG
>NZ_DAQR01000089.1:2144-9292 GCF_002502935.1 Methanoculleus sp. UBA413 | reverse complement strand
AAGCGGGTTCTCCCGGATCATCGTGTCGATGCGATGCTGCATCCGACGGATCTCGGCCTCCTCTTTCCGCTTTTCAGTGATATTATTATAGACGCTCAGGATACCTGTCAGTTCATTCTTCTCGTCGAGGAGCGGGATACCGTGTTGCTCAAGGATGTAAGTCCCGGCGGGGAACTCAACCGTAACTTCGCCGTACACCTGCCTCTTCTCGGTAAGCACCTTCCCGATCCCCTCCCCTTTCTGGTCGAGGACCTTGAAGTCCCGGAGGGTCATCGTGGTGACACGCGACCGGTCGATACCGGTCAACCGGAGGTATGCCTCGTTGGCAGTGACGATCTTCAGTCCGGTATCGACGACCAGCATAGGCATCGGGTTTTTCTGGACTATCGTCTCAGACTGCCGTTGCAGTTCGGCAATATTCTCCATCTGGGCCCGGATCTCTTCCTCTCCCTCCCGCTGCCGGGTGATATCGTTATAGACAATGAGAATGCTCCCGATATCGCCTTTCTCATCGAGAAGAGGGATTCCATACTGTTCAAGCGTATGGGTTCCCGAGGGGAGTTCGACCACGACTTCAGCATACGCCTGCTTCTTCTCCCGGATCACGTGCCCAAGACCAGAACCCTTCTGCGACGTCACCCTGAAATCTCTCAGGCTTCTGCCGACCACCTGGTCTCCCGGGATCCCGCTCATATCGGCGTATGCGGCATTTGCCATCGTTACCACGAACCCCGGATCGACTACCAGAATGGGCATCGGGTTCTGCTGGATGATCGTCTCAGACCGCTGCCTGAGGGCTCCCGCCGCCTCCAGCTGACTCTGGAGGGATCTCTTCTCCTCTTCGTTCTTCTCAATCAACGCATTGATCGAGACGGCCAGAGGCCTGAAGCCCTCTGGAACACCGGCGAGGTCGATCCTCACCGAGGTGTCGCCATCGATCCCTGCATTGAGTGCTGCCTCGATCGCCTCGGGCAGCACTACCGGTCCCTGTCCGGTCGGACCCGGCGCAACCGGTCCGGTAAACAGTGCTTTTCTTCCAGGTTTATCGATCATCGATTACATCCTCCTTTTCTCATTCAGTTCCCGAATCGCGGTTGCAATTGCCCGGTATTCCCTGCCAGCATCGCTCTCGGGCGCGTAGTGGGAGATGGGAACTCCATGTTGCTGTGTCTCATATATCGCAGGCGAGTAAGAGACCGTAAATACCCGCTTGAATGCCTTCCTGACCTCGTTCTCAAACGTCTTCAACCGCTCCCTCTCCTTCTCCTCTTCCATGGAGGGGCCGGGAGAGAAGATACGTTTCAGAAAGAGAGCAAGGCCGCCTGTCCCGGCATCCCGATCACCGGAGCCCTTCCAGCGGGTCAGGATAGCGAAATCTGCGGTGACATTCTCTCCGAGCATCTCCCGGATGTCGCAAAAGACTGTTGAAAGCGCTTCTATACCTTTGAGGGCGAAGGTACCGGGGTCGAGGGTGACAATGGTGTGATCCGCAGCGACAAGGCCGTTGATGACGAACTGACCCATGCTCGGCGGCGTATCGATCAGGATGAAGTCGTAGGTATCCTTCACCCCGGCGAGCGCCTCCCTGAGAAGCCCTGCCCGGTCCTCGATGCTGTAGAGGTAGGGTTCAACCCCTACGAGGTCCAGGGTTGCCGGAGCCAGGTCGACCCCGGATGGTGTGGGAACAAGAACATCGTTGATTGTTACGTCAGGAAATCCCTCAAAGACGCTCATGAAGACATCATACATGCTCAACTCAAGGGTCTCGGGGCTAACCCCCAACCCTGCAGTGGCGTTGGCCTGCGGGTCGCAGTCCACCACCAAAACCTTCTTTCCGTCCTTCTGGAGGAATCCTGCAACATTGAGGCACGATGTCGTCTTTCCTGTGCCACCTTTGTGGTGAGCAAACGCTACAACTGTAATAACCAGCACCCCTCAATACCTCTATGTGCAATAGGTTCTATTAAACCTATTTTTATAGTCCTTCCGATATGTGAGGCTGGTTCTAAATTTAACGTTTTCTCAAGGACCCTATTTCCGATCCCGCTTGCAATTATGAGCAAATACCTCATAGGGGCGGGGAGCGCGTGAGCTGCATCAACAAGCCCGGGCCCCGGCGTGTGGCAGAAAAGGAGGCCTCAACGTGAGAGACCCATGCCCAAATGACCTGTACCAGGATCCCCATCCTTGCGGCCTGCCGGGTCCCTGATACTCTGTACGCGCTCAGAGATGGATGGGTGGTAGTCAGGTTCTGAGGAGAGAATACCCGAAACCACCCGCAGGAGGCCGCTACGCTTCTTGCGGCGTGAGGCCGCCGCACCGGCCCGCAGACCGGAGAGCAGACTCTGGAGGATGGTCCCCGCGTCTCTGATCTGGTAGCAGCGTCGCAGCGCATCTGCTGCATACCGGTCTGCGATAAACTCCTCGTCGTACATACGGCGGTAGTATGCCCGGTAGCCGAAGAGAACCACCAGGAGAAGGAAGGCAATGAAGGCTACCTTTCCAACAGGCAGGCCGCCCACCTGCAGGAACGGTTGGTGAAGCAGGATGAGGTACGGGAGAACCGGGAATGCCAGGAGGGCGGAAACCCGAGAAGAACCCATCCTGATGTGCCCCTCCTCATGGAGCAGCACGAACCGGAGGGTGTCGTCGCTGGCCCGGGAGAGGTTCTTTTCATAGAACGTACGCCGGTAGCGGATGCTGTTGAGTGCGGGACACCCTCGTATAGAGATCGTGAAGGGGCACTGCACCAGCCTTCTCCCGCGATCGATCAATCCCATCTCCTGGAGTTCCTCAAATATCCGGTATAGGCGGGAGTGATCGTTGCTCGCAAACATTTGATAGGATGTATAATAATTTGAATATATTAAATATTCGCATAACCATGGATGCGGCAAGAACAGGATTTTATATGATTCAGAGTGAAAATTCCCCTGTTTCAGGCAAATAGGAGTTTCTATCTCTAATCTGTCGTGCCCGGGATTGCGATCTCCGGAGCGGACCGGTCGGGCTCATCGATCGCCACCAAAACATCTATTCCCATTGAGATTTCAGCGACCAATGGGGATTCATTGCACCTACGGGAGGTTCGCGCCAATGGGCCCTCCCCTTCCCCCGGTTCACTTGCCCGGAGAGCTGGCCGACTTCATCCGTGCAGCCTCTCGCTACGCCTCATGGTCGTTTCATACCTGGACCAGGCTTCCCGGCGGCTACCACGTCCGGGGAGACCCCCACCGCCGGACCACCGGGCATCAATCAGAATCGAGAACGTATCCAAAGCCCGCTTTTTTAACAATCTTTTAACTCGTGGGGGCGTGCGGGGCGGCGCGGGAAGTCCCCGGTCTTCAGGCCGGGGATGAGAGCAGAGCCGCCCTTCTTCGTATCGATAGGCATATCTCTCGGGGTATTATATTGTAAAACAGTATGATCGTTTCCTACAAGTATCGTGCATATCCGGATGCAGCTGGAGAAGCACGGTTGCATGAAGCACTCGATACCTGTAGGTGGCTCTACAACACGCTCCTTGAAGAATGCAACACTGCGCGCGAGAACGGATCCTCACTGACGATGCAGGAGACTCAAGCACGAATTGTCACCCTGAAAGAGGAGCACCCTGCACTCAAGGAGGTGTACTCCAAAGTTCTCCAGATGGTCAACTACACCCTCTGGAGTAACATTCGCGCTCTCTCCGAAACAAAGAAGAACGGTCGAAAGATCGGCAAACTCCGGTTCAAGAGTGCAGCGCGGTATCGTACGCTCAACTATAACCAGTCCGGGTTCACGATCGACTGCGAAGGTGAGTTCATCACCTTCTCAAAGATCGGGACCATTCCGTTTTCGATGCACCGACCATACTCAGGAGAGGTGAAGGGTGTCTTGATCACCCGTTCCGGTGACGAATGGTACGTCATCATTCAGGCGGACCAGGAGGTCGCCGCACCCCGGAGAGAAGGGCGGTCGGTTGGGATTGATGTCGGTCTGAACTCGTTTGCGGTCGATAGCGATGGCAGGGTGATCGCGAATCCCCGGTTCTCTGAACGATCACGGGCTCGGCTGAAGAAGTTGCAGCAGCGTGTTGCCCGGAAACAGCGGGGTTCAAAGAACCGGGAGAACGCGAAGAAGAAACTGGAGAAGGCCTATGCTCATATCACCAACCAGAAGAACGATTTCCTGCATAAACTCTCCCGTCGATACGTTGATGCCTATGCGACGATCTGTGTCGAAGATCTGAATGTCAAGTATCTCAAAGAAAACGGCAAATCTCGCGGACTCCGCAGAAGTATCCATGATGCATCATGGGGACGGTTCTTAGCATTTCTCTCGTACAAGGCTGAAAGTGCTGGTACGGAATTCATTCGAGTCGATCCCCGGGATACGACGCAGATGTGCTCAAACTGCGGAAGGATCGTGAAGAAGGATCTCTCCGTGAGAGTCCACGAATGTCCGTATTGCGGGTTTGTTGCGGATCGAGACTATAATGCGGCGGTGAATATTCACCGCGTGGGGATGGAACAGCCCTTGGAGCCTGTGGAGAGGATACCGCTACATCACATCTCGGTGATGCAAGTATTATCGATGAAGCAGGAAGCCCCGCCCAAAAGGCGCGGGGTAGTTCACTAATTTCAGCCTAAACTGTGAATAAGTAGAGGAGGTGAATATGGTAGTGCCAGAAGTTTGGTATGGCTCGCATTATCCGGGTAAACCATCTTTCGGCTCTCTACCGGTTGGATGTCCAGGAAGTATATGCCATTTCTGATACTGGTCCTTGCCGTTCTTGCCGGGGCTGCCGGGTGCCTCTCCACAACGTTCCAGGAAGTGACCTACAGTGGTGACGCCCTGGAGGTCTCCGTGGAGAACACGGATAAACCTGTTGAGAACGCTGTGCTCCAGGTAACGATCATGAAGGTGGGGGCGCTCGAACAGCACGAAGTCTTCTGTAAAGCACGGTATATCAACCTCGACCAGGGGCAGAACAAGTACACGGTCCCGGTGGACCTGCAGCCCGGCTCGTACAAAGTCTTTCTGACCGTATTCGTCGGTGATGAACGGAGAGCGTCCGTCATCCGCGACCTGGAGGTAGCGCCCTGAACCGGATGGGACTTGCGGCGGCACGGGGGCTTGAGCCGGCGGATACTGTCTTCTCCGGCGGCGTGGTCTTCAACCCCTTCGCATGTACCTGGGAGCGCGTGGATTTCGCGGTGAAGGACGGCTACGTCGTCGGCCTCGGGGACTACCATGGGAAGCAGGAGTACGACCTCGACGGCGCCTACGTGGTGCCCGGGCTGATCGACGCCCATGTCCATATCGAGAGTTCTCTTCTTACCCCGGCTGAGTATGCCCGGCTCGTCCTTGCGCACGGCACGACGACCGTGATCGCTGATCCCCATGAGATCGCCAACGTCTGCGGGGCGCCCGGGATCGAGTACCTCCTCACCGAGGCTGCGCGGACACCGCTCGATATCCTGATGATGCTCCCGTCCTGTGTCCCGGCAACACCCCTTGATGCCGGCGGCGCCGTGCTCACGGCCGACGACCTCGCCCGGTTCCGGGGGCGGGAAGGAGTCATCGGGCTTGCCGAGGTGATGAACGTCCCCGGCGTCCTCACCGGGGATCCGGACCTCACAGAGAAGATGGACCTCTTTGAGATCATCGATGGTCATGCGCCGCTCCTCTCCGGCAGAGATCTGAACGCCTACATCTACGCCGGGGTCCAGAGCGACCACGAGTGCACGACGTTTGCGGAGGCGAGAGAGAAGCTCCTCCGGGGGATATACATCATGATCCGGGAAGGCTCGACCGAGCAGAACCTCCGCGACCTTCTCCCGCTCGTGGATGCCTGCACAGCGGCGCGGTGCTGCTTTGCCACCGACGACCGGCACGCCGATATGCTCGCTCGCGAGGGGCACATCGATGACTGCATCAGAAAGGCGGTCGCGTGCGGCCTCGAGGTCGAGCAGGCGCTCCGCATGGCCACGCTCTCCGCTGCCGGGCGGTTCGGGCTCCATGACCGGGGCGCCATCGCTCCCGGGAGGCTTGCCGACTTCTGCGTCGTCGACGACCCCGACCGGTTCCGCGTCGTCCGGACGTTCAAGCGTGGCGTCGAGGTGGTTGACGTCGGTTACCATCCACCGGCCTGTCCTGCAGCTCCGTTGCGGGTCCGCGTGCCGGAGCCCGGGGATATCCGGATCACCGGCCGGGGGGAGGCCCGGGTGATCGGCATCGTGCCCGGACAGATCGTCACCCGCGACCTGCGCTACACGGTGGATGCCACCGCCATCCCAGACACCGACCGTGATGTCCTCAAGGCGGTCGTCACCGACCGCTACCGTGCGGGCGGCTCCGGGGTCGGGCTCGTCCAGGGTTTCGGCCTGCATGAGGGGGCGCTTGCCGGGTCGGTCTCCCACGACTCCCACAACATCGTCGCTGTCGGGGTCGATGACGGCGAGATCATCCGTGCCATCGGGGAAGTGGTCCGGCTCGGAGGGGGGCTCGTGGTGGTCTCCGGCGACGACGTGACCACCCTCCCCCTCGAATGTGCGGGGCTTATGTCGGCCCTTCCCCATGAGGAGGTCGTGGGGCGCCTAGGCGCTCTCGAAGAGCATGCCCGGCGGCTCGGCGCGGTCGAGAACCCCTTCATGTACCTCTCGTTCCTCGCCCTGACCGTCATCCCCGAGGTGCGGGTCACGGAGCGCGGGGTCTTTGACGTCCGGGCTTTCGAGGACGTTCCGCTTTTTCTGTGATTGAGGAGAGATTCGCGCCCTCCGGGCGCTCCTGGCCCCCTCCCCTGTCCCTCCACCAGACGCGATTGGCCACCATAGTCCACCGCACGGGTGGAACCCGGGAAAAGGCCGTTTCCACGTCTGCAACATGTGGTGCTGCCTCATGTGAAACACCTCCTGTCGGGAAGGAGCGCCTCGTCACCAGACACCTGGCATTACACCAGGCGCGAGAACTGCGATCAGAAGGATGATGAGAGGCTGATGCAGGAAGTAGATGAGGAGCGAGTGCCGGCCGAGGACCGAGAACGGCCGGGCAACCACCGGTTCCGCTGCCCGGAGCGAAAAACCCCGCTCTCCGCCCGGGTAGAAGAGGTACCCGCAGGACATCCCGATGAGAACAAGGCCGAACCAGGGGAGAAGCGGCACGTA
>NZ_DAQR01000089.1:0-1945 GCF_002502935.1 Methanoculleus sp. UBA413 | reverse complement strand
TAATCGAGGCTCATAAAGGATGCCGGATGGATCCCGAGCCAGAGGAGCGGCCATGGGCCCGAGACGGCGTTTGTGACGTAGCCAGCGATGATGCAGGCGGTGCCCAGGATGAGGTTTGTCGTGCCGAACCGCACAAAGAGCGGCGCCAGCAGGATTGCGATGCCGATGAAGTGCAGGATGCCGAAGACGATGTAGACCGAAGGGAGGAAGAGCCAGGTGACGGCAGTGATGACGAGACCCAGGGAGAATATCCCAAGACCACGCCTGATGTACTTGAGCGCAAGATCGCGTCTCGCCAACCGCCGCTCAGCCCTGGCGTAGCTGATGGTGAAGGAGACCCTGACGATGAAGATGAACGCCGATGCGGTCAGGTAGGCAAGCATCCGGAGGAACCCGCCGGAGACGTTCAGCGGCAGAACTCCGAAGAAGTTGAGGTCGAAGGCGGAGTGAAAGACGATCATCGTCACGACGGCGATACCCCGGGCGAGATCGATCTCCCAGTAGCGTTCCGCGGGCAATCGCTCCCCCGCCGTCAGAAGAATCTTCGCCGGACCGGGGCGCCGCAGGCAGGACAGACTTTCATCCCGGCGATCTCCCTGCTCTGCTCCTCGGTTGGTTCGTTGTAGATCCGGGAGAAACCGCACTCCCGGCTGCACTCAAGAACAATGAACGGGCTACAGATCCGACCCAGGTCTCTCACCTCCATCTCTCTGCTGCACACACATTATGGTTGCCTTAACTTCCATGGAGGCGCTGGTCTGATAAGTGTTTACCCGGGAGCCCGGAGAGGCAGCTTTATGCCCCGCCCCTGCCTACCGTAATACGGTTTTACCATGAGCGACCGGGACGAACACATCATAGAAGCCGCCGGCAAATGCCGGGTCGTGGTCAGGGACGGCCGGGTGGTCGAAGTCGGGACGCCACAGATAGATGACTGCCCCCTGGCACGGCGTTTTGCCTGTCCGGTCAGGGAGATGACGCCCGATGCGATACGCGAAAACATTGAGGCACGGATACGGTCATTCGGGATGTGCACGCCGGAGCGGGAGGTCCTTGCCGGACCTGACTTTGTCCTCTTCGGGGCGTCCGAACTCCTGAGCGGTGCCATCAGGCAGGGGCTGCTCGACGCAGTTGTGATCGTCTCCGACGGGGCCGGGACGCTGGTTGCAAAGGATCCTGCCCTCATCCAGGGGATCGGCGGCCGGATGTCGGGGCTCGTCTTCACGAGCCCCATCCCTGAGGTGATCGCGCGTATTCGGGAGAACGGGGGCGTTGTCCTCGATCCCAAGACCGCAGCCATCGACCAGGTCGCCGGTGTCGCCCTGGCAGCAACGCTCGGGCACCGGCGGGTCGCCGTGACCACCGCCGATGCCACCGAGGCGGCGGCTATCAGGGACCGGTTCCCGGAGGCCGTGATCGTCGGCGTCCACCTGACGGGGATATCGCAGGAGGACGCGGCCCTGATGGCCGGCACGGCTGACCTGGTCACCGCCTGCGCATCGCGCCACATCCGTGATGAGGCGGCGAAGACCGCGCTCCTGCAGGCAGGAACATCAATCCCGGTCTTTGCGATGACGCGGGCCGGAAAAGCGATCATCCTTGCAAAGGCAGAGGAGACCGACCGCCCTCTCATCATCCACGGCGCACGCCTCCCGGTAGAAGGGTCGCAGTCTCCGGCGCCGCTCTGCTGACACCAGCGGCACTACTGCAACGATTCCCAATTACCGGCACGCTCAGCGGAGGAGAGTATCGATCTTTTTTCACACTACCCGGGGGTTTGCATCCCGGGAGACGGCTTTTCTCGGGTATCCCCACGGTCCTCTCCAAGGGGAGAACCCAGAGGAGAACCCGCTCCGGGGCGGTTCTCCCCTGCCTATCCTTCCGGGAAATCGTCGCCAGCACTATTCCTGGCGCGGCTTCCCACTGGATATCGCCATGACTGCCC
>NZ_DAQR01000027.1:0-5637 GCF_002502935.1 Methanoculleus sp. UBA413 | reverse complement strand
AACCGACATGGGGGTTCAACAGAACTTGCACCTCGCCGATAGCCAACCCGGAACGCAGTGCACCCATGGTTGCGTTCACGCCAATGGAGGCCTTCCCGCTCCCCGCACAAGGGGATACCTGTAAAACCCCTTCCCGTAACTCCACCCCGTTCCCCGCCGGTTCATGGCGACACCTGGTGAAAATCGATGGATGAGGAGGCTGTCCTGAGACTCCCCCTGGGCCCCATCCGGCACCAGCGCCACTCCTCAAACCCTTCCCGGGAGAAAACCGGTCTTGAACCCAATCCCCTCGAATGCGGCGACGTGCCGGTCGCCGGAGTAGACATCGACGGCATATACCGATGTCTTCTCGGTCTCTGAGACCCTGCGAGCGACCGCCTCGAGCGCGTTGGTCGCCGGCGGAGAAAAATAGTGAATATGGGCGGAGATTGCTATCTGGTCCACTCCTTCCAGGTTCGCGGCGATGCCGAAGGCATGGTCGGCAAGGGCGAATATCGCGCCCCCGTGGATCGTGCCGTGGGCGTTCTCCATGCCATCTACCTGCATGGCCACCCTGACGCACCCATCGGCGACCTCAGTGACCTCCATACCGAGGAGGCGTGCAAACCCGCAGGCATCGCCCCTCCTCACCGCTTCGGCCTGGGTCTCCGGGTCGGGTCTTCTGCTCCTCATGCCTGGACGGGAGGGACTACTTATACTCCCGTTGCGAGTAGGTGACACCGCCGGCGTCACCCCCGCGAAGAACGATATACAACCACTCAGAGATCGACTTGATCGTCCCGAACTGCTGGTAGCGCCTCATCGAGAAACCGACCGCGAGATCGGGATCGAGGTAGACCTTCCCGATCCTCCGCATCCGCTGCGCGATCTCAAGGTCGTCCCCGGCATCGATGCACCGGTACATCCCTGCTCTGACAAACGCGTCACGGTCAAACGCCGTATTGCACCCGAGCGTGAAGTAGATCGTCCTGGTGTGGTAGCCGAGACGCGAGAAGGTGTTTGCGCCGGCAAGAGAGAGTCGGTTCCGGAACCCCCCCTCGATCGGGTAGACCGTGCCGTAGAGCTGAACGATCTCCCGCTCCGCAAAGTTCTTGCCGATCCTCTCCACCCAGTCCCGGGGGAGGATACAGTCGGCGTCCGTCGTGGCGACGACCTCGCCGCTGGCCGCCATTACCCCGTCGTTGCGTGCCCCGCCCACCCGCTTGCTCTTCTGGATAAAGACGCTGTCCGCAAGGGGCTCAGCCAGTTCCCGGGTCCGGTCCTTTGAGTTCCCGTCGACGACAATGACCTCGTAGGTCTCCCGCGGCACCGTCTGGTCGGCAAGAGACTCCAGGCAGCGCTCGATGTTCTGCTCTTCGTTATAGGTCGGAACGACGACGGAGATCATGCCTCGATCAACTCCTGGTATAGTTGTTGATGTCGTTTTGCTATAAGCGTGATGTCGTACTTCTCGGTCGAGGAGCGGGCCCTTGAGGCGCAACGCTGCAGGGTCGCGTCGTCGTTGAGGAGGTCACGCGCCTCGTCGATCTCACGGAAGAAGAGGACCGAGTCCCCGAAGATCTCCCGGAACTCGAAGATATCCCGGGCGATAACAGGCAGACCCGACGAGAGGGCCTCGACGATCACAAGGCCGAACGTCTCGGCATGCGAGGGCATGAAGAAGATATCCCCCCCGCTGTACGCCCGGGAGATATCGTCGATGACGCCCGTGAATATGACATTCTCGTGAGAGTGGGCCTTGAGCATCTGGATCTTCGCGTAATCCTTCGAGAGGGTTCCGTACGGGAACCCGCCCACCCAGACCCAGGTCATATCGGGGTGCTGGTCTGCGAGTTTGAAGAAGTCGTAGATGCCTTTCCGGGGGGTCTGCTGGCCGACTGAGAGCACCACCCTCTGGTCCGGGTCGATCCCATACTCCTCACGGAACGACTCCCGTTTCTCATCGTCCCGCCTGAAGTACTCCCGGTCGATGCCGTTCGGGATGAGGGTCTTTGGGATGTTCGGGACGAGCTGTTCGGTCTCCCGGTGGCAGGGCTCCGATATCGTGATGATGTGGTCGAACTGCCGGTAAATTTTGGGATATATCGTGTTTATCCTCTTTGAGAAGGCGACATTGCCCTCGTTTATCCGGGGAGTCGAGTGGGCGGTCAGCACCTTTACGCCTTCGGTGAACTTCAGATGGTACATCGCCCAGGGACCGAAGGTGTGGTAGTGGGTCAGGTCAGGGTCGCTGCGATACGAGTTCCGGGTGACCTCCATCTCAGGAAGCAGGGCAAGGTGGTTATACAGCGTTCTCGCCGCCGTTGCGCACCCGATGTACCGCAGGAACCGGAAGTCCTCGACAAAGATGTTGACCTTCATCTCTTCGCCGCCTTCACGAAGTCGATCGCGCTCCTGATGCAGCCGTCCATGTTGAGATACTCAAACCGGGAGAACCGCCCGACGAGGTCGATGCCCCGCTCCCGGCAGAACTCCCTGACAATCTCGATGTTCTCCAGGTAGTCGATGTCGTAGACGACATAGGCGAACTCCTGCCGTTCGATGCCGGTGTAGACGACTGCATCAAGGGAGGGGATGATCCCGGCGGCGACGAGCGATTGGATGGTATGGTCGATCACCGCGGCATCAGGCATCCGGGAGACCGCATCCCCATCGTTATAGGTGATCTCGGCGAGGATCGAGGAGTGACCCGGCGGGGCGACCTCTCTGCTGTAGTTCGAGGGGAACGAGACCCGGTTGAAGAGACCCGTCGCCTCATCCGGGACGTAGAGCCACGATATATCAGGGACTTCCCCTGCAAGCCCGATGAAGACCGAGCAGAGCGAGTTGTAGCGGAGAGCGTCGCAGGCTGCCTGCACCTCAGGCGGGACGTCCTGAAGGCAGGGAAGCAGGTTCTGGAGAGGGATGGTCGATATCAGGCGGTCTGCATGGACGGTCTCTCCACCGTCGCTGATTGAAAAACCCCCATTATCCTCCCTGATGGACACGACAGCAAAGCCGGTCCGGATGGCAGGGAGCACCGGTTCTGCAATCCCCCGGACCAGCGCCTCGATGCCGCCCTCCACCGGGTACGAGAAGACCGCCTGGTGGACGTAGCCCTCGGTCTCGATGCCGATGGCCGATTTGACGATATCCTCGACCGGCGGGCGGGGGATACGCCCTTCCACCCAGTGGTGCGACATCCGGTCCACCGGATAGTTCCAGATCTTCTCATTATACGGGACCATGTAACACTCGGCGATGCCGCGGCCGAAGGTGTAGGTGATCCACTCAGCAAAGTTCGTGGGCGGCGGGATCTCGCCTTTCTCGACGGCGATGAGATTCTTGATAAACTCGTTGATGCAGAAGAAGCGGTCTTCCGCGGGTAACTGATAGAGGCCGTTCTCGAAGGGGTACTTGACGTAGCGCCCTTTATACAGGATCTTGGTATTCCGCTTCCGGCGGTCGGCATTCCCGCCGAGGACCGAGAGCATGAAGGAGAGGACCTCAGCGTCGCGGGAGAAGATGATATGCGAGCCTCCGACATCGAACGTGAAACCCGCTTCCGTCCGCGAGCGGCAGAGCCCTCCGATCATCTCTTCACGCTCGAGAACGGTCACCTCGTCGCCCAAATCCTGGAGCAGGCGGGCCAGTGTAACACCCGTGAGACCGCCACCCAGTATAGCTGATTTCACGTCCATACTGTTTAATGGCGGAGCCATATATGGTTGACCATCCGGTTTTCCGGGGTTGCTGCAGTTTGGGGTGAATCCTCACGACGCGTAGCGAGAGGGTGCATGGATGAGACTACAATGAGGCATAACCCCGGGCTGCACGCATGAAAGCGACCTCGGGATAGCAGTTGGGTGCAGGATAGAATCAAACCCGGCTTTTCCGCCGGGATACGCGCACTGTAGCGCAACCCGGGAGCGACCAGAGACCCGGTTCACCCATGCATCTTCACATGATGAGACGCCGGGGTGCACGACGATACGCATAAGTGAGAGGGGGGTAACGGTATGCCGGACCCCAAACCCGGGGAGAGCTGTACGATGCCTATCGCTACCAGCATCCTGATCATCGTCCTGCTGATACTTGCAAACGGGTTCTTCTCGATGACCGAGTTTGCCCTTATCTCTGCACGAAAGGCACGCCTGCAGAAGAGAGCGGCCGACGGTGACGCTGGGGCGGCGGCCGCCCTCGAACTTGCAGACGACCCGACACAGTTCCTCTCCACCATTCAGGTCGGGATCACCGTCGTCGGGATCCTGGCGGGAGCCTTCGGCGGGGCGACACTCGCGGGGCCTCTTGCCGGGATATTCTCCGGTATCCCCCTGCTTGCCCCTTACAGCGGGCCGCTCGCGGTCGCGATCGTCGTCGCCGCCATCACCTACCTGACGCTGGTGATCGGTGAACTGGTGCCGAAGCGGGTGGCTATGGGCAACGCTGAACGGATCGCATGCCGGGTAGCCCGCCCGATGCGGTTCCTCGCCAGGGTCGGTGCGCCCCTTGTCCAGCTGCTGAGCGTCTCAACCGAGACGGTGCTCACGGTGCTCGGGGTGCGGCAGCCGTCCGGGCCTGAGGTCACGGAGGAGGATATCAGGATCCTGATAGAACAGGCAACCCGGGCAGGAATCTTCCGGGAGGCGGAACAGGATATGGTAGAGAGCGTCTTCCGCCTCGGCGACCGGCGGGTCAGCGTGCTGATGACCCCGCGGCCCGATGTCGTGGCCGTGGATGTGGAGGACCCTCCCGAAGAGAACTGGCAGAAGATGGTCGAATCCGGCCACGTATACTTCCCGGTCTACCGCGAGCACCTGGACAATCTGCTCGGCGTCGTCTCGGTCCGCAACCTCTGGGCACGGATGATCAAGGGGGAACCCCCAGACCTCGCAAAGGCGATCGAGCCCGCCCTCTTTGTGCCCGAGAGTGTCATGGCGCTGGCGGTCCTCGAAGAGTTCAAGACCTCAGGCGCACGGCTCGCCTTTATCACCGACGAGTATGGGAGCATCCAGGGGCTGGTTACGGTGCACGACATCATGGAGGCGATTGTTGGGGGTATCCCGTCGGTCGAGCACCCGCCCGAGGCCATGGCGGTCCAGCGCGAGGACGGGTCATGGCTCCTCGACGGGATGCTCCCAATCGACGAGTTTCACGACCTCTTCGACGTAGGCGGCCTGCCCGGCGAGGAGCGCGGGTATTACCAGACACTTGGGGGGTTTGTGATGATGTACCTCGAGCGGACGCCCGAGGCCGGAGACCGGTTCACCTGGAACAATCTCAGGTTCGAGGTCCTCGATATGGACGGCTACCGGGTCGATAAGGTGCTGGTCGCCCCGGTGGCTGCCGGAGAGAAGAGGAAGGAGAACCCCTGAGATGCGGCCAGGAGATCATTGCATCTAATACTTCCACGCGGTTGTTGCGTCACGCGGAAGCACGCGGGAGGACGTAGTGCTCATCCCAGCACGTGCCAAAAAACTCTAAAATAAGATGACACGATGCAGTAGTGCATCGATTCCAAAATAACAGACCACGTCTGGCCTTCATCCCATCCCCCACGGAGTGCTCCCCTCCGCTCCCCCACCCCGCCCGCCGCGACCCCGCCCCCCCCCGGGGGGGGGAAGTCTGTTGATATTTTTCGGGGGGAGGAGGGCGGGG
>NZ_DAQR01000121.1:16996-24707 GCF_002502935.1 Methanoculleus sp. UBA413 | reverse complement strand
CAGAACCGACATGGGGGTTCAACCGAGCTTGAACCTCGCCGATCGCCAACCCGGAACGCAGTGCACCCATGGTCGCGTTCGCGCCAATGGGGACGGGCCTCCTCCCCGGTCCCCTCCTCCAAGGCGATAGCCACCACGGTCCAGTGTCCGGGGACAAGTCCGGGGAAAACCGGGTCCGGGCTATCCCCGTATTCCACCTGCCCCTCTAGAAGGTCTTCTCCGGAGCCTCTCCTGGAGCACGGCTTCCCACCATCGCCACGCACTGCTGCCCCCGGCCCACCGGGGGGCGGGGCGGGAGATGCTTTCGCCTATCGGCCTCATTCCTCATGGCGATATCCCTCCGTGAAACGATGAGTTGTGTAAATCCACCGCGACCCGCTGTCCTAGTACATCGTGTCATCTTATTTGAGAGATTTTTGGAACGTGCCGGGCTGGGCACTCTGGTCTCACGCGGGAGACCGCGAAGTTCGGTATAATCCCCGGCAACGCACCTTCGCGTCTTCGCGTCCTTCGCGTGAGGTGGTAATAGAGAGTACCAACGTCTCACGCAGAAGAGGGTGATGGGTGCGCAAGGCGGTACTATGAGATTTATAGATTTAAGCGGCAACAGGCCCTGGGGCAAAACTGGGGGCCCGTAGAAAACCCCCGCGGAGGGGAGCGGTCTTCGCACCGGAGAGCGAGACCCCACACTCCTCTGCAAAATCCTGGAAAATAACGTGATCTTATACAAATTTGATGCCGACGTCTCTCATCCTGTTGTAGCGGGCGATGTTGAGGAGGAGGGGTGTCACGCTCTCGACGATGGATGCCATGGAAAGCGGCCCCGCATCGTAGGCGCGGAGACTTGATACGGTGTTGACAAGGTCCATCACCTTCTGCTTTGCCTCGTCTTCGTCGCAGCAGACTGCGACCGAGTAATCCAGTTCCTCATCGAGCATCTTCCACTTGTTTGCGGCAACATTGTTGAACGCCGCGCAGACGGTCGCGCTCGCAGGCAGCATCCCCTTGATCATCATCGCCGCCGATCCCTCCGGTGGAGGGGCGTAGTAGAAGTGGGTTGTCCGCTCGATCGGGTTGACAGGGCTTACGACGATCTTGTCCTCAAACCCGGTCAGGGTCTTCAGAGTGGGGGCCACGTGTCTGAACGGTATCGCAAGAACAACGATATCACCCTCATCGACCGCACGCTGGTTGGTGACACCGAGCAGGCTGCACTCCAGTCCCTGCCCGTGCAGGGTCTCCCGGCATGCATCACAGGTTGCAATCGCCTTCGCCTCCTCGCGCGATCCCACGATCACGTCGTATTTCGGTGAGAGCCGGAGTGCCATGCCCTCCCCGATATCGCCGGTTCCGCCAACGATGCCGATCTTCACTGGCCCACCAGCGGCTTTAGGATGCTCTCCAGCGTCTCGAGGCTCTGGACGCCCACCAGTTTCCGGATAAGGGCTCCGTCCTTCTCGATGACGAGTGTGGGTACGAACTGGATGTCATATCTCGCGGCGTACTGCCGCGTCTGTTCGGAATCGATGCCAACATCGATCTTCCTGATCTCAACCTTGTCACCCATCTTCTGTTTGAGCTTGTCGATGATCGGTGACTGCTGGTGGCAGGGACCACACCATTCCGCGTAGAAGTCCATTAAAACCGGTTTTCCCATAGGTTGTAACCCCATTCACACTGTGTGTGAACGGGGCAATAAAGGTATTGTAGGATTGTTATTTTGAGAGGATCGCCATGATAACCTTCCCATACGCGGGTCTCGTGACCAGGATACCGATCAAGACACCGAGTATGGTGATGATAGCAAAGCCTCTCAAGGTGGAGAGGTCCATCAGCGCCAGCGGAAGCATGGCGATGACGACCGTCGCTGCAGCCACGACAATGATGCCCAACGCCCGCCCGTAGCGTTTCATGTAGAGGTTCGATGACGGGACGCGCCCTTCATGGAGAACCTCGTCCGTGATGATGACGAGCTGATCGATGCCGGTACCGATCACTGCTATCAGGCCGGCGATGGAGGCGAGGTCCAGTTGCTGGATGAACCGGGCGATGCCGAGCAGGATGATGATCTCGGAGAGGTTGATGGCCAGCATCGGGATCACGATCGAGGGCTCGCGGTAACGGTAGTAGACGACGACTCCGACGGTGAGCAGCGCGAGAAGCCCGGCAATGGCAACCGTTGTCTTGAACTGCTCGCCGAGCGCCGCCGGGACCGATCCGGACCCGACAACGTCCACCTTCACCGGCAGGGCGCCGGCGCGCAGGTGAATCTCGAGTGTCATCGCATCCTCAAGCCCCGCATCGCCGGTCCCGGTGGTGGCCGAGAGCGACTTGACCGGGGCCGATCGGATCTGTGCCGCAAGTTCCCCGGAGAGGGGGGCGCTGTAGACGGTCTCGTTGTCGAGGAGCATCACGAGGTTGTGGCCACTCGGGTTGTCGACCGCGCCGGATTTAAGGGCAGCCTCCCGGAACGCCTGGGCGCCCGAATCAGAGAGCGTGAACCCAACGCCCCATGTCTGGTAGTAGGGGTCCTTCTGCGGCACGCTGACGCTGGTGATCTGGTCCCCGAAGAGGACGTGTTCGGTCTGGTTCCCGGTGGTCTGGACCCGGATCTCGAACATACCCTGCTTGCCGACGATCTCCTGCGCGGTCGCCATATCCACGCCGGCAAGTTCTATCCGCACGTACTGCGGATACTCGCTTCCTGTCGGGGTGAGCAGGTTGATCTTTGCATCCTGCATCCCGAGGGCGTTCACCTTCTTGCTGAGGATCCGTTTGACGTCATCAGCGGTGTACTGGGATACACCCTCATGGTAGGTGACGATCTTTGCGCCCGATGCCGCAAATATCGGTTCGAGATCGGCACGGGAGACGTTCTTCCGGATCTCCAGGTGGTCTGCATCGATCTGGGTGACATCCGCCTCCAGGCTCTTCTGGAGGTTCTCTATGAGGTCCGCGACCGGTTTATCGGTAGAGTAACCCACGACCACAGACTGGAATTCCATCTGCAGCCATGAACCGCCCTCAAGGTCGAGACCGAACTGGAGGTTCCCCTCAAGCCCCTTCTCCAGGTTTGGGGGGGTCAGGTAGATACCTATGAGGGACCCGGCGACCAACACCAGCAATAGGGCGACCCGCCAGTCTTTGATGAGTTCGATGATAGTTTCGCGTTTCATTTTCTACCGCTCCGACGGGAGTATTCCTTGAGAATCCCTGCATTCAGCATCCATGTACTCATCAGAGATGCGAGGAGCCCAATGATGAGGACGGCCCCGATCTCGCTGATGATCTGGATCTGTCCTACCGTCGAGACGAGCCACATAACGACGACGGCTGAGAGCGTCGTGGTTGTCATGATGATCCCGGTCCTGAAGGCCCCGGAGAGTTTATCCTCGAGTTTCCCCTTGCGCTTGAGCACCCGCGTGGTCAGCAGGATGTTGCTGTCCACGGAGTAGCCGATCAGCATCAGCAGGGCCGCCGTTGTCCCGAGGGTAAGCGGAATGCCGATGACCTGCATGACTGCTGCAGCGATGGTGATATCCGAGATCGCCGCGAGAACGACGGCACCCGATGCCACCAGGTTCCGGAACGCAATGAGGACCACGATAGACATCCCGATGAACGAGAGGAGCACGGCAAAGAAGGCCTGGTCCTGGAGCGTCTTTCCAAACGTCTCCCCGATCTGATCTACCTTCACATCAGGGTATTTCTCGTTGATGAGCGCGCTGAGGCTCTGGTACTGAGCGTCGTCCATGGGACCAAACTGGAGGTATTTCCCGTTGCCGATACCTTCGCCCACCGATAACAGTGGATACGCCGAGAAGGTCGCCTCGATCGTCTCTCTGCTGTCTGAGGTGAAGACCGTGACCGCCGTTCCTCCTGCAAAGTCGATGCCCGGCTGCAGGGGCAGGCCGGTGGTGAGCGTGGTATAGCCTAGCACCATCCCGGCAATGAGGAGAAGAACGAGGGGCAGCGTCACCATCTGCCGCGGAGAGTATTTGTTGACGTCGTATCTGACAAATTCCATGCTGTATTAGTGTACGATAGTGATAGGTTAAAGGGTTGCTCATGGCAATAGCACAGGGGTCGGAATACGCCTCGATGGTCTCGTAACGGCCCGGCTCCTCTCTGATAGAATGGAGCGCGCCCCGGGCCCAGGCTCTCCCGGACCCGTTGCACAACAGAGACTGCGGTGCTTACGTCCCCCTCCCCTGTCCCCACCCCAGGGCGATAGCCATCACGGTCCACTGCCCGGGTGAGAGGGGGGATACTCCACGTTCACCAGAACCGACATGGGGGTTCAACCGAGCTTGAACCTCGCCGATAGCCAACCCGGAACGCAGTGCACCCATGGTTGCGTTCGCGCCAATGGGAGCGAGCCCCCTCTCCTCTCCCCCCGTGGCGATACCCACCACGGCTCGCTGCCCGGGGTGAGCCAGGGAATACCCGGATCCGGCCCCTTCCCCCTTCGTGGGTGAAGGTGAGGCCACAGGGATTGGCCTGTATCCTCTCAAAAAGGCTTCAAGACGGCCATAAATCCTTCCCTGGACAACAGGGGCGTTATAGCAGTCCTGGCCCGATTTCGTCAGACGGGAGTCGGCCATGGAGCAGAATCTCCGATTAAATGGATGAAAAGAAAAGATATATATAAAATACCGAATCACAAACACATATGAGATCACCCTCTGAGCTCAGAAGAGAGATCGAAACTCGACTCGAAGGTTATCTCTCACGGGACCGGGATGGCATCCGGCATGAGCTGCTCAGCCTCTTCGTGAAGATACGATCCCTGACGATACCGCAGATCTACGAGAAATTGCGGGAGCAGTTCTCTATCAGTTATCACTCCGTCGCATCCATGGTTGGCACCATCGCGGCCCGGATAGGCATCTTGCACGTGAGACGGAACGCGGAGGGAACCAACACCATTTACGAACTGAAGGACCAGTACGTGGATGTGGTGACAAATATCCTGGGAACAACATAGTACACGATTTAGATCATATCACTTTTTTTACCCCCGGAACCAATATGAGGGACTAATCATGCAGAGCGATACACGGGAACCAGCATCATCACGAAGCATATATGTCACAGAAGACGTCAGATCATACGTCCTCGGGAGGAAACGCGACTTCCGGGTGAGCACAGCCTGCAGTGGACCCATTCTCCTACCAACATCAGTAAAACCGCCAAAGATGACCGATCTGCAGGTTCCTGTCGGTGATTACACCATTTACATCTCAAAATACCAGGCCCGCTACATCGATTCTATCCACAAGGGGATGATCCCGATATTCTTTGATGGCTTCTAGTGGACCGTTTCATCTTAATTTGAGGGTACGTGGGAATGATCATCGCCGCACGCGAAGGACGCGAAGTTCGGTTGCTGGATGGCATAGTCCCCTTCGCGATCTTCGCGTCTTCGCGTGACACAACAATCGCATGAAAATATTGAATGCGATCTAGACCATGAGTTTCGAAGAACTGGATCATACGGCCGACGTCCTCATGCGGGTACGGGGCGCAACCATAAACGAGGTCTTCGCTGATGCAGGCCGGGCCATGTTCCACGTGATGTACGGCCCCTGCGAGGACCGGGGTATCGCGCGGCAGATTACCCTTGAGGCGGAAGACCTCGAATCCCTCCTTATCGACTACCTCTCGGAACTGCTCTTCATAACCGATGCTGAGAACCTCGTCTTCTGCACCTTCGACGTCGATCTCCAGGGCACCCGGCTCTCCGCCGTCGTCAGGGGCGAGCCCTTCGACCCCGCGCGGCATGCGGGGGGAACGCTCATCAAGGGTATATCCTACTTTGGGCTCGAGATCGTGAAAGAAGAAGATGCTTATGTAGTAGACATCATCTTTGATATCTGAGGGATCGATATGCTTGAAGGAATCAATAAGATCGGAGACCTCGAGTGGGAGGTCCCCGTAGGATACGTTCCAGATATGCGCGTGCCCGGCCGTTTCTTCCTCTCCCGGGCACTGGCAGAAACCCTCGAAGAGGGGGCCGTCCGCCAGCTGGCGAACGTCGCAACCCTGCCCGGGATTGTGAAACACTCGCTTGCCATGCCCGATATCCACTGGGGATACGGGTTTCCCATCGGCGGCGTTGCCGCGTTTGACAGGACCGAAGGTGTCATATCCCCCGGCGGGGTCGGGTTTGACATCAACTGCGGCGTCCGGCTGATCACGACGCCCCTCACCGAGGCCGATCTCGCGGGCAAAAAACGGGAACTGATCGAGGCGCTCTTCTCCGTCGTGCCGACCGGTGTGGGCGCAAGGAGCGCCATGCGGGTCTCGAACAAGGAACTGACCGATATCATGGTGAATGGCGCGCGATGGACGGTAGAGCGCGGGCTTGGCACCCCGGAAGACCTCGCCCGGTGCGAGGAAGAAGGCGCGATGCCGGGCGCAGACCCGGACTCGGTCAGCGCCAAAGCCCGCCAGCGGGGCATGCCGCAGATCGGGACGCTCGGTGCAGGAAACCACTTCCTGGAGATCCAGGTGGCACGAGAGATCGTCGACCCGGAGGCGGCCAGCGTATTCGGGATCGCTGAGGGGCAGATCTGTTTCATGGTCCACTGCGGCTCACGGGGTCTCGGCCACCAGGTCGCCACGGACCACCTGCGGATACTTGAGAACGCCCTTGGAAAATACCAGATACGCCTCCCCGACCGGCAGCTTGCCTGCGCTCCGATCGACTCTCCGGAAGGCCGCGCCTACTACGGCGGTATGGCCTGTGCTGCAAATTATGCCTGGGCAAACCGGCAGGTCATCATGCACGAGGCCAGAAAAGCATTCGCGCAGGTCTTTGGGATCGACTACGATGAGATGAGGCTCATCTACGACGTCGCCCACAACGTCGCCAAGTTCGAGCACCACGATGTCGACGGCGCGTCGATGGAGGTCTGCGTCCACCGTAAAGGCGCAACCCGGGCGTTCGGCCCCCAGGCTCCGGGCATCCCCCGTGAGTATGCCGCGGTCGGGCAGCCGGTGCTCATCCCCGGGAGCATGGGCACGTCCTCCTACCTCCTCCACGGCACGGCGACCGCGATGCAGAAGACCTGGGGGAGCACCTGTCATGGCGCCGGCAGGGTGCTCAGCCGGTCGAAGGCGAAGAAAGCGATCCGGGGAAGGGAGCTTCGGGAGCACCTCGCACAAGAGGGCATCCTGGTGCGGGCTCACCGCGACTCCGTGCTTGCGGAAGAGGCGCCCGAAGTCTACAAGCCGAGCCACGAGGTGGTGCGTGTCGTGCACGATGTGGGCCTCTCCGGTATCGTCGCCCGGCTGGAGCCGCTCGGGGTGATCAAAGGGTGATCTGCAGGACCGGGCTGCTCTGGGATGGCCCCCTGATGTTTGCGAGGCTCATCGAGGACTGTGGTGCCTGCTGCGAGGCGGTCAACCCCTACATGCTCGCCTCCCCGTTCTGGCGGGGCAGGTTTGTCTCGGTCATCGTGCCGACGGGGTTTGCAAACCCGGCCTACTCAAACCTCCTCCCGGCGCTCAGGGCCGCGGAGGAGCGCATCCGGCGTTTCGTCGAGAGCGGCGGGCGGTTGCTGGTCTTTGGCGCAGGCTGCGCCCGGGAGGACGCCTACGACTGGCTCCCGTTCCCGGTAACCTACTCGTTTGCGTATGGACCGCGTGCAGTCCGGTACACCAACGAGAGCGAATACACCTCCCTCTTCGACGGATACGACCTTGC
>NZ_DAQR01000121.1:282-16770 GCF_002502935.1 Methanoculleus sp. UBA413 | reverse complement strand
CCTCCGGCGAGGCGCTCCTGGTAGGGAAAGCGGTAGGTGACGGTATGGTGCTGGTCTCCAGCATCCACGAATACCCGTCACGTGAATTCCTGAAGAGGTTCTCCTGCGGTGATAGGGAAACCTTATTCTAGATAAACCATGATGAAAAGTATGGATATGGCCATGGAGCAATACATCATCTCTACATCTTCACGGGCGCGTGATCTCGCTCCCATCATGATGTGCATCCATGATCTGCTTGGCCATCTGCCTGTCACGGCGCGGTCCCGCGACCATCCGGGTATCAGGATCGAGGACGGGAAGATCATCGACGAGGCCTACACGGGCCCCATCCTCGAAGAGGTCCTGGCGGAGAACGTTGTAAAGAGGGTCCAACCCCGGGGAGGCCCATATATGGGTATCCCGGTGGTGGTGGCGCCGATAAGGGACGACGAAGGCAGGGCCATCGGTGCGATAGGTATCGTCGACGTGACCGGTATTTTTGATCTGGCGGGTTTCATGGAGCAGAGCGCGGAGATCCGGAGGCAGGTATGCGGCAGGGACCCGTGCCCGCTCCCGAGTGAGTCGCCTGCAGCGAAAAGGTAATGGACATGAAGGATACGGCAATCAATGTACTGAAGATTCTCGAAGAGAACCCCGGCCCGGTATCGGGCGAGCATATCGCAGAGCATCTGGGTGTCACCCGTTCAGCCGTCTGGAAACAGATACGCGAACTCCGGAGATTAGGATACAATATCACATCGTCCCGCGCGCAAGGTTACTGCCTTGAGGCGAAGACGAGCAGGCTCCTCCCGTACGAGATCCATAAAAGGCTCCGCACCCGGTTCATCGGAAAGCAGATCCGCTACTTTGACCGCACCGCCTCCACGAGCTGGGTCGGAAAACAACTCGCCAGCGAAACCGATCCTGAGAAACTGCACGGCATGGTGATCATCGCCGAAGAACAGACCGGCGGGGTTGGAAGGCTCGGGCGCGCCTGGGTCTCGCCTGCCGGCGGCATCTGGATCACGATCGTCTTAAAGCCGAGGATCCCGATCGATCACCTCTTCATGATCACCATGGCCGGGTCGATCGCCATCGCTCGCGCCATCAGGAAGGAATACGGGCTCAGTGCGCTCATCAAGTGGCCGAACGACATCTTCGTCGGGGACAAGAAGGTCGGCGGGTTGCTCCTGGAACTCGCCGCAGAGGCGGACGCCGTCCACTACGGTCTTCTCGGGATCGGGATCGACGCGAACATCTCGCTTGCCGATCTCCCGCCGAACCTGAAAGATACGGTGACCTCACTTGAGGCTGAGGTCGGCCACGAGGTTGACCGCGTGGCGCTTCTTGTCAGGGTCCTGCGGGAGTTTGAACTGCGCTACCAGCAGCTCGAGGACGGGGAGTACGATTCCATCATCCGCGAGTGGAAGAGTCTTTCCCTGACGCTTGACCAGCGGGTGGCCATCAGGACCATCAACAAGACCTTTGAGGGGGAGGCCATCGACATCGATAGCCACGGCGCCCTGATCATCCGCCGGGATAACGGGAAGATCGAGCGGGTCATTGCCGGCGACTGCTTCCAGCTCTGACCGGCCGCGCCTGTCAACCGCCATACAATGATTGGTTGACAGGTTTTTTATCGTCAACCCGCCAATTTAGATGGGTTTACATGAAACACCGTGCCCAGATCCTCGCCTACAGTGGAACGTTCATAGCGCTGATCGCCGCCGGGAGCTGGATATCCATCCCGCTGCCCCCGGTCCCGCTCACGCTCCAGACTCTCTTTGTGCTCCTTGCCGGGGTCGTCATGCAGCGGTATGCCGTAATCCCCGTCGGCCTCTATGTCCTCCTCGGGGCGGCGAACCTCCCGGTCTTCCATAACGGTACGGCCGGTCTCGGGGTGCTCCTCGGTCCTACCGGAGGGTTTCTGCTCGGCTTTATTCCTGCCGCGCTCGTTGCAGGGCTTGCCTACGAGCACGAATCGCCGAAGATCCGGGTCGCAGGGCTGATCGCGGCAACCTGCACGATCTACCTCTTCGGCGTCGTATGGCTTGCCTGGTCGGCATCGATCTCGCTCCTCCAGGCGGTCCTGATCGGCGTCGCCCCGTTTATCATCGGCGATGCCGTGAAGGCAGCAGCCGCATTCGCTATAGGAAAGCGCGTGGCATGATCCAGATCACCAATCTTCGGCACCGGCTCATCGAGATCCCGGACCTCACGGTAGATGCGCGCCACATCGCCGTGATCGGGCCGAACGGGAGCGGTAAGACGACGTTTCTTTCGGTCTGCTCCGGCATCGAGGAGCCCCGCGCCGGGACGGTCCGGATCCTCGAGAGGCCGCCGCCGGCCGTGAGGATCGGGTGGGTGGGGGAGTTCCCCGACCGGACGCTCCTCTTCTCCCGGGTGTACGACGAGATCGCTGCGACGCCGCGGTTCCGCAATCGTTCCTGCCCGGAGACCGATGAGCGGGTCAGGGCGGCCGCCGCGCGGGTCGGGGTTTCGCATCTCCTGGATGCGAAGGTCTCGACCCTCTCAGGGGGGGAGAAGGCCCTCGTCGCGCTGGCAGCCGCCGGTGTCGATGACCCTGAGGTGCTCATCCTTGACGAGGCCGACTCGCACCTGGATGCCGGGACAGCGGATCGTGTCCAGGGCGTTGTGCGTAAGAGCGCGGCGGCCCATGTGCTCTGGTGCACGCAGTCGATGGATACGGCAGCCTGCGCGGACTACGTCATCTTTATGGAGGGAGGTGTGGTCCGGTATCACGGCACGCCTGACGAGGTCTTTGCCGGGCTTGATGAGACCTGTTTCTACCCAACGATGTGGAGGTTCCGCCGGTGAGGGTAGACCTCGAGGATATCCTCTTCTCCCGGGGCCAGTTCAGCCTCCGGGGCAGCGGCACCTTCGGTGAGGGCGTGCACCTGGTCAGCGGGCCGGTGGGGAGCGGGAAGTCGACGCTGGCACTAATGCTCGCCGAACTGAACCGTCCAGAGAGCGGCGCCGTCCGGCGGCACGGGATCTCGTCTGCCCTGCTCCTGCTGCAGTTTCCCGAGTACCACATCACCTGCTCGACAGTTGCCGAGGAGGCCGGGTCCTGGGGTCTTGACCCCGATGAACTCCTCGTGCGCGCGGACCTTGCCGGACGAGGCGATGATGACCCGTTCCACCTCTCCCGTGGCGAACTGAAACGGTTGATCCTGGCCTGCATGATCATGCGAAACCCCGACCTGCTGATGCTGGACGAACCGTTCAGTTCGCTCGACTGCGCCGCCAAACGAAGAGCCTGCAGCATGATCGAAGAAAGGAGCGAGGGAATCACCATCATCTTCTCGCACGAGCGCGCGGTCCTTCCCCGGGTGGATGCCCTCTGGGAGATGGAGGGCGGCACCCTGAAGGCCCTGGGCCGCGTGCCTGGCGCGATTCCCAGGTGGCGGCACGCCCCGCCGTACCTCACGTACGCCCTGGAACAGGGTGCCCGCCCGGAGAACATCAGGCTCCAGGACGCCCGGGAGGCACTATGCAGGACCCAAGGCTGAGGCTCTTTGCCACCGTGGTCCTCTCGGTGGCCGCGTTTGCAAGCACCGCGGGGGCCCTCGCCGCCCTGGCCTGGTGGCTGATCTTCACACCGCGCACAAAGGCTCTCCCGCGGCCCGGCGTGTTCCTCGGCCTCGTTGTGATGATCGCCGTAACAGCCCTTGTCTCCGAGTGGGGGGGCGGCCCGGGGGTCTCCTACCTGATCAGGATGGTTGTGGTCCTGCTCCTCGCTGCATGGGCGTACACCGAAACCCGGGAAGGAGAGGTGCTTGCCGTGGCGGTCTGGGCGCTCGGTAACCGGATTGGGTTTGAGATCGGGCTCATCGCCGAGATGGGCCTCTTCGGGCTCACGGTGATCAGACAGGATATCGAGCAGATGCGGGTCGCATTGGCGCTGAAGGGGATCAAGGTCGGTGTCCGCTCGATCGTGCCGATTGCTATCCTGCTCATCGTCACCCAGATCCGGAGAGCCGATGATCTGGCCAGATTACTGGTGGTACGGGGATATACGCTCGGAGGGCGGATATGCCCGGTCTTTGAAACGGGCTCGCGAGACGTTCTGGCAGCTCTATTTGCGATGATACCCGGGATTTTATGCTGCCTGCCCGTTCGAGATGTTTTTATATTATTACAGTGAATTTTGTAGAGGCTTTATTGCAATCTCCTCAGCCCTTCGAGGTGCAAAATTCGATGTGTGCTGCCAAATCCGATACACTCTATATAACCGATACCACGCTTAGGGACGCGCATCAGTCACTTATCGCCACCCGGCTGCGGACTGAAGACATGCTTCCCCTCGCCCGGGCCATCGATAACGTGGGTTTCTTCTCTGTAGAAGCCTGGGGCGGGGCGACCTTTGACAGCTGCATCAGGTTTCTCAATGATGACCCGTGGGACCGCCTTCGGGAACTGAAAGCCGAACTGAGACGCACTCCCATCCAGATGCTCCTGCGGGGTCAGAACCTCGTTGGCTACCGGCATTACCCTGATGACGTGGTGGAGAAGTTCGTAGATGCATCTGCAGAGAACGGGATCGATATCTTCCGGGTCTTTGACGCGCTCAACGATATCCGGAACATGAAGAAGGCGATGGAGGAGGTCAGGAACGTCGGGGCGCACCTGCAGGGCGCGATATCATACACCACAAGTCCGGCTCACTCCGTCGCGACGTTCATCGGCATGGCCGAGGACCTCTACTCGCTTGGGTGCGACTCGATCTGTATCAAGGACATGGCCGGGCTGATCATGCCTCATGACGCCCGTGACCTGATCTCGGGGATCAAGAAGACGGTGGATATCAAGGTCTGCCTCCACTCACACTGTACGAGCGGTGTTGCGCCCCTGAGTTACCAGGCGGCGATCGATGCCGGTGTGGATATCCTTGATACGGCGATGTCGCCGTTTGCGCTTGGGACTTCCCAGCCCCCGACCGAGAGCGTTGTTGCAAGCGTCTCCGGGACGCCGCGCGACACCGGTATCGATCTGGTCACGCTCAGGAATGTCAGAAACATCTGCCGGGATATCAGGGAGAAGTACCAGCCGCTCTTTTCCGCCATCGCGGACCGAGTCGACTCAGACGTTCTGATCTACCAGCTCCCGGGCGGCATGATCTCAAATCTCGTCTCCCAGTTGCAGGAACAGGGTGCTCTCAACCGCCTGGAAGAGGTGCTCAAGGAGATCCCGCGGGTGCGGAAGGACCTCGGTTATCCGCCGCTCGTGACGCCGACAAGCCAGATCGTGGGCACCCAGGCGGTGCTGAACGTCCTGCTCGGCGGGGAGCGCTACCGGAACGTGACAGGCGAGGTGAAGGACTATGTTCTCGGCCTCTACGGCCGTCCTCCCGCCCCGATCAGCCCGGAGGTGCAGAAGCTGATCATCGGCGATGAGGAGCCGGTCACGGTCCGCCCGGCCGACCTTCTTGAACCCATCTACGAGCAGATGCGGAAAGAGGCGGCGGAGCAGAACCTGATCGTCAGGGAAGAGGATGTTCTCACCTACATCCTCTATCCGGCCGTCGCCCCGTCGTTCCTGAAGGGCGAGCGCCAGGCTGAAGTTATCCCGAACCCGGCCGCCGAAGCGGCGAGTATTGCGGATATCCCCCACTCCATGGAGGTCGAGGTGGACGGAGAGATCTTCTCGGTCCGGATCGTCACCGTGGAGGGGAGCTCGATTGCGGTCAAGGCGGCAGCCCCGGCGGCCAGGGAGAGGGTCCCCCGTGGGGATGTCCCCGGCGGCATCAAGAGCAACATGCAGGGTATGGTCCTGCAGGTGTTGACGCAGAAGGGGAGCACCGTCAAGAAGGGAGATACCCTCATCGTCCTTGAAGCCATGAAGATGGAGAACCCCATCCGCAGTCCGCGCGACGGTACGGTGGAGGAGATCTTCGTCGATGCCGGGGATGTCGTGCAGAACGGCGATGTGCTGATGGTCATCGAGTGAGGCCGATAGAAGAGTGTTTGTGCGATGAAATATTTCGACAAGATCCTGATCGCCAACCGCGGTGAGGTCGCCATACGGGTTATGCGCGCCTGCCGGGAGCTGGATATCGATACGGTCGCGATCTACTCCGAGCCGGATAAGAATGCGCTCCACGTCAAGTACGCGGATGAGTCGTTCTGCGTTGGTGAGGCCCACCCGTCCAAGAGTTACCTTAACAAGGAGCGGATCTGCGATGTCGCCAGGAAGTCTGCGGCTGATGCGATCCACCCGGGGTATGGGTTCCTCGCCGAGAACAGCCAGTTTGCAAAACTGGTCGAGGATGAAGGGCTGACGTTCATCGGCCCTTCGTGGAAGACGATCGAGGCGCTGGGCTCGAAGGTCGTGTCGAAGCGGATGATGCGTGAGGCGGGCGTGCCGGTCCTTCCCGGAACGCCGGACGGCGTCACCAGCATTGATGAAGCAAAGAAGATCGCTGCCGCGATCGGCTACCCGGTGGTCGTGAAGGCGAGTGCAGGCGGCGGCGGTATCGGTATGCATATCGCTGAATCTGAGGATCAGCTCGAGGAGGCGATCGATAAGGGGATGCGGATCGCGGAGTCTGCCTTTGGGGACCCGACGGTCTTTGTGGAGAAGTACCTCGCAAAACCGCGCCATATCGAGATCCAGGTCCTTGCCGACGCGAAAGGAAATACCCTTCACCTCTACGACCGCGAGTGTTCCATCCAGCGCCGGCACCAGAAGCTGGTCGAGGAGGCGCCCTGCCCGATCATGACCCCCGATCTCCGGGAGCGGATGACGGCGTCGGCCATCACCGCCGCAAAGGCGGCGAACTACACGAACGCCGGCACGGTGGAGTTCCTCTACTCGAACGGGAACTATTACTTTATGGAGGTGAACACCCGGCTGCAGGTGGAGCATACCATCACTGAGTTCATCACGGGGATTGATATCGTGAAGAAGCAGATCGCCATCGCCGCCGGTGAGGACCTCCCGATGGGCCAGGAGGATGTCAGCATCCGGGGGCACGCGATCGAGTGCCGGATCAATGCGGAGGATCCGCTGAATAACTTCTCCGCTGATCCAGGGAAGATCGTCCGCTACCGGTCCCCGGGAGGCCCGGGGATACGGGTCGATTCCGGCATCCATAATGGTTACACCATCCCCCCGCACTACGACTCGATGATATCCAAACTCTGCGCCTGGGGGGCCGATCGTGAGGAGGCGATCCTCAGGATGCGCCGGGCTCTCTACGAGTATGTTATCCTCGGCGTGAAGACGACGCTCCCGCTCCAGTATGCGATCATGCGAAACCCGCACTTCATCGCCGGCGATACGCATACGCACTTCCTGCAGGAGGAGCATATCGCTAAGAGCCTGCGCCGTTACCTCTACGAGGAGGCGACGCGCATGCAGACGCTGGCTGCATCGCTCCGGCATGGGAAGGAGGTGGCGGCGATCGCTGCGGCGGTCGACGTGTATCTCCGGAAAAACATGAAGTGACCGCTCTCACCAATTTTTTGTGAGTCATAAGGTTTATTTGCCGAAACGTCATTGTTATAATGCACTTTGTGTGCTGCGGTGGCCTAGTTGGTTAGGGCGCCAGACTCATAGGGTTTTGAGAAGAACGGAGCGTCCGATACCTGGGACATCTGGAAATCGTGGGTTCGGATCCCACCCGCAGCATCTTTGTTTTGTGTTCTTAATTTGTGAAAAGCGTTTTTGTCTTAGGTTGCCCTCTCTGGCCGCGATTGGTTTCTGTGGATTGAGACCGTGACCCCGCGGGCGCAAGAATACTTAAATCAGGTTAGGACGCTAGGTTCAGGGCCTAGCCTCGTTGAGGTTTAAGCGGTCAAATCCCTCTCTGTCTGGTGTAAAGCATGATCCCTCTTTCCTCGATTAGCTTCCTTTCCATTCCCTTCTGCGCGTCTCAGAGAGCAAGCGCTGTATTCTCTCGATGAACTGACCGGCATGCTCTATGGCGGCTAAAACCTCAGCATCGGTCGGCGCCGGGCCGAACGAATACTGGCTCTCATGGCGCTGTGTTCTCAGCCTGCCAAACATCAGCACCCACTCCTCTTCGAGATCCCCTGACTGCGCATAGTGGTTGAGGTACAATTCGATGCAATAATGGCTCTTCTCGCGGATACCGTCGCGGAAGAGCACTGCACGGGCGGCATGGAACCATGCCATATACGCCCCGGTCAGGCTCATCCGCCTCGCACCGATACCGGCAATCTGCCGTGCCTCGTCAAGATAAGATTGGGCGAGACTCAACGATTCGTTCGCTTTCTCCGCGGAAGGCGTGACCCTGCGGAGCATCCTCCCCCTGAAGCAATCCTCAAGCGTTGTCAATGGATGCACCTTCAAGGGTTACACTTGACCGGATGAGACTGGTATAGAACGGCTGATCGGTCTCTCTCAGGTCAGACAGCCTCTCCGGGGTGAGGATGAGCAGGTTTGCCTCGGTCCCTGCTGCCGCACTCGCGTCTTTCTCGACTCTCGCTGCAGGGATCTCGAGATCGGGTGTATACTCATCAACGAGTACCCAGAGGTCAAGGTCGCTATCGGCCGTGTTCGTCCCCTCCGCATAGCTCCCGTAGATACCTATCCCCCGGCTCCACTCCGGGAGCGGAACTGCCGCCGCAAGGAGGTCGATGTTAAGCAGGCGCTTGACTGCCAGACTTCGGGCGTTCTCATTCCAGGTGTATGCCCGGCCACGCTGCGTACAAAAGCCGCCTTTGACAAGCAGGCGCAGGTAGCGTGAGACAAGAGGTTTTGAGGTCTCGGTCGCCCCGGCAACTGCAGTTGTAGTTACCTGACGTTGCCCGGCAACATACCGGAGGATGCGTATCCGTTCCTCGGTCTTGAAGAGTTCGGTTAACACCGGTTTTCCCATGTTGTTTCTGCCTCGTGAGAGAATGTTTCTGTTCTGGAAACAAAATGTTTCCGGATCGGAAACATGGGGGGCACAGGGACAGAGCCACCCCCCCTGGCACCCGCAGCCGTCCCGGGCGGTTCTGGTTGCGCAAGGAGATGATTGCAGAAGAAGCATAGGATCTGGAATTCGTTTAACCTGTAGGCCAGAACCGCGGGCGACAACATTCATCATCTCCTCAACCCCAGGTACGATCAGGAGGAGAGTACCCGTGGCAGTCCAGGTGCGCCGGAACAAGAAGAGCGAGTTCGTCACGAAGCTCGAAGAAGTGCTCCCGCTACTCCGGGAGCGGTTCGGCGTCGCGAAGATCGGCATCTTCGGGTCCGCCGCCCGCGGAGAGGAGCGGCCTGACAGTGATGTGGACGTGCTGGTCGAGTTTGCGCCGGGGCAGACGACGTTTCGGAACCTCATGGGGCCGGCATTCTATCTTGAGGATCTCTTCGGGCGCCGGGTGGATCTTATCACCGTCGGGGGTCTCGACCCATTCAGCCGTATGTGGAGCGGGAGGTAGTCTGGTGTGAGGCGTGATCCTGTTTTCCGCGACCACATCCTGCAGGAGATGGACTTCCTTCAGCCCTGCTTACCAGCCCCGACCGTTCCGGTGAACCCTCTGGCGTCGCCCTGTTCCGGAGCGGATGACCACTCCATCAAAACCCCTCAACGCTCGATACCCGTGCGGGCTCCCACCCCTTCATTGAAGTAGTGTTTGACCTCCTTCATCTCGGTGACTAGGTCCGCGGCATCGATGATCTCCTGCGGGGCATACCTCCCGGTGAGAACCACCTCGACACGGGGGTTCCTCCTCTCCAGCACCTCAATGACATCGGTCGCCTCAAAGAGGTCGTAGAAGAGCGCCACGTTGACCTCGTCGAGCACCACCAGGTCGTATTCGCCGGACTGCAGAGCCCGGTCGCACCGTGCAAGCCCTTCGTGGGCGGCCCTGCGGTCTTCCTCCTCAGGGTCGCGGTCGATAAAACACCCGCGTCCGAACTGGACGATCTCAAAATTCGGGAGAATCTCTTCTGCTCTCAGTTCGCTGTACTCCCAGTCCTTGATGAACTGGCCAAAGAAAACCCGTTTGCCGGCACAGACGCACCGGAGCGATATCCCCAGTGCCGCAGTCGTCTTCCCTTTGCCGTTGCCCGTGTAAACGTGAATATACCCTCGTTCCACCAACCAGAACGCCTCCTGATATTTCGTCAGGTACTCGAAGATTGTGTTTCCCCTGCACTAATAAGAGGCAGTATTGGGCCCGGAGAGGACTATTGCAATCCAGCAGCGAACGTTCGTGGGAGGCGACTGGCTGCGCCTTGCCGGCCCGCCCTGCCAGGCAGGTTTCCCCCCGAAAACCGCCTGCGCAGCCACTCAAGCATCGCCATCCATCAACCGGCAGGCACCGGACTGATATCCAGGAGTTCCCGGAACACCCCTTCCGGAGATCTGATGTGGGCATCGCCGCCCGTTGGAGTGGTTCACATGGAACCAGCCCGCACTTCGTGCTCCTCACTCGTTGGTTTTGTGGCCGACGGTACTGGATGTCACATTCTGTTCATTCTTGCCAGCAGGGTCTACCCGGAAAAGACTAATTATGGGCATGTCATGTTACCCGCCATACCAGCACCGGAAGAGATGCAATGCCCCGCAGCCCCCCAACGAAAAACCCTGCCATCGGCGGGGACGGGCCATGACGCCCCCCGACCCCCTCCTGGATGCCGCAGCCGCCGCCCTCTTTCTCCTCCTCGTCACCGGAGCGGCGCTGCTCGCAAGCGGCTATATCCACCGGGTCTTCTCTGGGGGCGTATCGGGCCTTCCCGGCCGCATCGAGCGTGCGGTCTACCGGTTCATCGGGACCAGCCCTGATGAGGAGGTGGGGTGGCGGGGCTACACCCGGGACCTGCTCGTCTTCAACGGCATCGGGTTTATCGTCCTCTTCGCTCTTCTCCTCCTGCAGGGGGGCCTCCCGCTCAACCCCGGAGGAGCCGGGGCATTCGACCCCCTGACCGCGGTGAACGCCGCCGTCAGTTTTGTCACGAACACCAACTGGCAGGTCTACAGCGGGGAGGTCTCGGCGAGTTACCTCTCCCAGATGGCCGGGTTCACCGTCCAGAACTTCCTCTCGGCCGCCACCGGGATCTCTGTCGCGCTTGCGGTGATGCGGGGGCTCACCCGCCGGTCGACCGACCGGATAGGGAACTTCTGGGTGGATATGACCCGCACCGTCCTCTACATCCTGCTCCCGCTTGCCCTCGCTGCCGCCCTCCTGCTCGCCTCCCAGGGGGTCATCCAGAACCTGGACGCATCCGTCACGGCCGGGCCGCAGACGATCGCCATGGGCCCGGTCGCCTCCCAGGTGGCGATAAAACTCCTCGGCACGAACGGGGGCGGGTTCTTCGCCGCAAACTCAGCGCACCCCTACGAGAACCCAACCCCCATCACCAACCTCATCGAGGCCTTCCTGATCCTGCTCATCCCCGCCGCCCTCCCTTTCGTCTTCGGCCGGATGAGCGGGGCTATGCGGCAGGGATGGGCCATCTACGCCGTGATGCTCGCGATCTATGTCGCAGCCCTCACCGGCCTCTATACCGCGGAACTCGCCGGAAACCCGCTGGTGGGCGAACTCGGTGTCTCCGGGATCTCCATGGAGGGAAAGGAGGTCAGGTTCGGCCTCCTGGGCACTGTCCTCTTCGCCACCTCGACGACCGCAACATCCTGCGGTGCGATCGACGCCATGCACGACTCGCTCACCCCGCTCGGGGGTATGGTCCCGATGCTCCTGATCCTCCTCGGCGAGGTCGTCTTCGGCGGGGTGGGTTCAGGGTTCTACACCATCACCGGCTTTGTGGTGGTCGCCGTCTTCATCGCCGGGCTGATGATCGGCCGGACCCCTGAATTCCTCGGCAAGAAGGTCGAGGCCGTGGAGATGCGGATGGCCGTCGTCACCGTCCTCATCCCCGGGGTGCTCGTGCTCCTCCTCTCCGGTATCGCGCTCGCTCTCCCCGGGGCGATGGGAAACCCGGGTCCGCACGGGCTCTCTGAGGTGGTCTACGCCTTCGCATCCATGTCCAACAACAACGGGAGCGCTTTTGCCGGGCTTGACGCCACCGGCCCTTTCTATCTTATCGCAGGCGCGCTCGCGATGGCCATCGGGAGGTTCGCCCCGGCCATCGCCATGCTGGCGCTCGCGGGATCGATGGCAGAGAAACGATCCGTCCCCCCCGGCCCCGGGACGCTCCCGACCGCCTCCCCGGCGTTTGTGGCGTGGACGGTTCTCATCATCCTGCTCGTCGGCGGGCTCACGTTCTTCCCGCTCCTGGCGATGGGCCCGGTTGCAGAATACCTGATGATGGCAGGCGGGGTGTGAGCCGATGGCCCGGAAACGGTACCCCGGCATCGCCGCATTTGAACCCGAACTGATCCGCGGGCCCCTCATCGGCGCCGTGCTGAAGTTGGACCCCAGGAGCCTGGTCAGGAACCCGGTGATGTTCCTCGTCGAGATCGGCGGCATCATCACGACCCTGATCACCCTTGCCGGCGGAGGCTTCTTCTCCGGCATGGTCTCGCTCTGGCTCTGGCTGACCGTGCTCTTCGCGAACGTTGCCGAGTCGCTCTCTGAAGGCCGGGGGAAGGCACGGGCCGCATCGCTCCGGGAGTCGAGGGCCGCTGTCCCGGCCCACAGGCTCAGGGAAGAGGCGTTCGGCGCCCAGGCCGATGAGGTGGCGTCCTCAGACCTCAGGCAGGGCGACCTCGTCCTGGTGCGGGAAGGTGAGATCGTCCCGGGCGACGGCGAGGTGGTGAAGGGCGCCGCCCTGGTCAACGAGGCGGCCATCACCGGCGAATCCGCCCCGGTGGTGCGTGAAGCGGGCGGCGACCGGAGCGCCGTGACCGGGGGGACCACGGTGATCGCAAATGAGATCATCGTCAGGATCACCGCTGAGCCCGGGCAGACGTTCCTCGACCGGATGATCGCCATGGTCGAGGGGGCGGAGCGGCGCAAGACCCCGAACGAGATCGCGCTCGATATCCTGCTCCTCTCCCTGACTGCTGTCTTTCTCCTGGCCGTCGCGAACATCTACCCGGCCTCAGCCTACAGCGCGGCCGCAAGCGGCACAGGAGCACCTGTTGGGCCCGTGGTCCTCGTCGCACTCTTCGTCTGCCTCGCGCCCACGACCATCGCGGCACTGCTGCCGGCGATCGGTATCGCGGGGATGGACCGGCTCTTCCAGAGGAACGTCGTCGCCCTCTCGGGACGGGCGATCGAGGCCGCAGGCGACGTGAACGTCCTTCTCCTCGACAAGACCGGGACGATCACCCTCGGCAACAGGCAGGCGGCCGAGTTCGTCCCGGTGGAGGGGCAGAGCCGGGCAGACCTGATGGAGGCCTCCCTCCTCTCCTCTGCCGCCGACGAGACGCCTGAAGGGCGGAGCATCGTCGCCCTCGTCAGGGAGAAGACCGGGACTGACGTCACCTGCCCCCCTGGAACAACGTTTATCCCCTTCTCGGCAGTGACCCGGGTGAGCGGCGCCGAGTGTCACGGGACGACCTACCTGAAGGGTGCTGCCGACGCGGTCGTGAAGGCGGTCCGGGAACGCGGCGGGACCCCGCCCCCTGACCTCGCGGCGAAGGTGACCGGGATCGCATCGGCGGGCGGCACGCCGCTCGTCGTGGCCCGCGGTTCGACGATCCTCGGGGTCATCTACCTCAAGGATATCCTGAAGACCGGGATCCGGGAACGGTTCTCTGACCTGCGCCGGATCGGTATCAGGACGGTGATGATCACCGGCGATAACCCGCTCACCGCCGCCGCCATCGCGGCAGAGGCGGGTGTGGACGACTACCTTGCCGAGGCGAAACCGGACGACAAACTCCGGCTGATCCGCGGCTACCAGGACGAGGGCTACATGGTCGCCATGACCGGCGACGGGACCAACGACGCGCCTGCCCTCGCCCAGGCAGACGTGGCGGTCGCGATGAACAGCGGAACCCAGCCCGCCCGCGAAGCGGCGAACATCATCGACCTCGACAGCGACCCGACAAAACTCCTGGACATCGTCGAGGTCGGCAAGGAGATCCTGATGACCCGGGGCGCCCTGACCACCTTCTCAATAGCAAACGACGTCGCCAAGTACTTCGCCATCATCCCTGCCGCGCTCGCCGGGGTCTACCCGCGGCTCGCGGTCTTAAACATCATGGGCCTGGCAACGCCCGGGTCGGCCATCCTCTCGGCGGTCATCTTCAACGCGCTGGTCATACCGCTCCTGATCCCGCTCGCGCTCGCCGGGGTCAGGTTCAGGCCGATGCCGGCATCGCAGCTCTTCGTCTACAACCTGATCATCTTCGGCCTCGGGGGTGTCGTCGTGCCGTTCATCGGCATCAAGGTGATCGACCTTGTCATCTCCGGCATACTGCCGGCAGGAGGATAAAGATGAAAGAAACACTCATGCGCGCCGTGCTCCTCTTTGCCCTGCTTGCGGCCGTCACCGGGGTCGCCTACCCTCTCGCAGTGACGCTCATCGCCGGTGCTGCCTTCCCCTTCCAGGCGCACGGGAGCCTGATCATCGGCGACGACGGAGAGGTCATCGGGTCGGTGCTCATCGGCCGGAACTTCACCCCACCGTTCTACTTCCAGGGCCGCCCATCGGCGACGCCCCTGGCCCCATACAACGCGTCGCACTCAGGCGGGTCAAACCTGGGGCCGACGAACCCCATCCTCCTTGAGCAGGTTGCAGAGCGGGTGCAGGCGCTCAGGGAAGCCGGTGTGGCCGGCCCGGTTCCTGCCGACCTGGTCATGGCGTCGGGGAGCGGGCTTGACCCGCATATCAGCCTTGACGCGGCGCTGGTGCAGGTCCCGGCGGTTGCGAAGGCGCGGGGCCTCCCTGAAGAGGAGGTCAGGTCGCTCGTCATGGCTGAGGCCGTCGGTTCGCCGTTCGCGGGGACCTACGTCAACGTCCTCTCGCTCAACCAGGCGCTGGACCGCCTGGGAGGAGGGGATGCATGAAGGCAGGTGACGAGGAGGTGCGGCCTCTCCCTGAGGACCTGCTCGCCATCGCCCGCCGTTCGGAAGAGAAGGAGAGAGGGCGGCTGACGGTCTACCTCGGCTACGCCGCCGGTGTGGGGAAGACCTACACGATGCTCCAGGACGCCCTCCAGCGGCGGGGGGAAGGGGTCGATGTCGTCATCGGCTACGTGGAGACCCACGGCCGGCCTGAGACCGAGGCACTCGCCGCTCGGCTTGAGGCAGTTCCCCCCGCGACCATCGACTACCAGGGCCTCACCCTCCGGGAGATGGACCTCGACGCGGTTCTTGAGCGCCACCCCGAGATCGCCCTCATCGACGAACTCGCTCACACCAACGCGCCGAACAGCCGCCACGTCAAGCGCTACGAGGACGTCGAGGAACTCCTCCACGCCGGTATATCGGTCTACACGACCGTCAACATCCAGCACGTCGAGAGCCAGAACGATGCTGTCGCCCAGATCACCGGTATCCGGGTCTCAGAGACGCTCCCTGATACGTTCATCTCCGGCGCCGACGAGATCAGGCTCGTCGACGTCACCCCGGAGGAGCTGCGGCTCCGCCTCAGGGCAGGGAAGGTCTATGTCAGGGATATGGCCGAGGCGGCGATACGCCGGTTCTTCAGCACCGGAAACCTCCTCGCCCTGCGGCAGCTCACCCTGCGCTACGTGGCGACCGCCACCGACCTGCAGATGATCGGCCATATGCGGGCCCGCGCCATCCCGGGCCCCTGGCCGGCAGCCGAACGGCTCCTGATCGGGATCAGGCCGGGCCCGACAGCCGGCCAGATGGTGCGGGCCGGATACCGGCTTGCCACCCGGTTCGATGCCGACTGGGTGGTGCTCACGGTGGACCTGGAGAGCGAGCGAGCGCTCACGGTCAGGGAGCGCGCCTGGCTCACGGCGGCGCTGGAGACCGGGCGGAGGCTCGGGGGCCGGATTGTCCGTCTCCGCGGTGAGGATGTCGCCGACGAGATCCTCCGCTACGCCCGGCGGAACAATGTCACCATGATCATGCTCGGGAAGCCCCGGGGGATCGATGTCATCTTCTCCCCGGTCTACAGGGTTCTGCGCCGGTCCCGGGGCGTCGACATCTTCCTCTACGAGCCGAAAGGCGACTTCGTGCGTATCCCCGTCCACCGGCAGGTCCCGCACCTCCTCTCCTGGGACTACGCCGTAACCCTCATCCTGATAGCCGCCGCCTGGGGGGCAAGCATCCTCCTCCAGGGTGTCGTCCAGCCGGAGCTCCTCCTGGTCCTCCAGCTCCTGCCGGTCGTCGTGACCGCGCTCTTCTTCAGGCGGGGGGCCGCCCTGCTTGCGGCCATCGCAAGCATCCTTGCATTCGACCTCATCTTCGTCAAGCCCTACTACTCCCTGACGATAGACGACTGGGGTTACTTCGCCGCGTTTGCCGGCTATGTCATCATTGCCCTCGTGGTCAGCAGGCTTGCCGCCCGGCTCCGCCGCCTGCTCCCCCGGATCAGGGAGAGCGAGGCCGAGGTTGAGGCGGTTGCCGGGCTCTCCCGCGACCTTGCCCGGGATGTCACCCGCCAGGAGGTCTTCGATACCCTTGCCCGCCACATGCAGGG
>NZ_DAQR01000121.1:0-128 GCF_002502935.1 Methanoculleus sp. UBA413 | reverse complement strand
GCCCGCCACATGCAGGGGTTTGCCCCCGGCTCATCTGCGGTGCTTGTCCCACGCCCTGCCGGGCTGCACGTCCAGGCCGGCGACGCCGCCTACCCGCTCGACCAGAAGGAGCGGTCAATCGCCCAGTG
>NZ_DAQR01000026.1:1987-6299 GCF_002502935.1 Methanoculleus sp. UBA413 | reverse complement strand
TACGATTGGCTGAGAGACAGGCAGGGCCGGCGCTGGAGACCCGGCCGAGACAGGAAGAGACAGTATCCCTGATGCGCATAAGCGACATCAGGGACACCAGGATACGGAACCCTGAGGGTGAGGACCTCGGTGACCTCACCGATATCGCGATTGACCGGGAGAGCGGCCGGATCATCTATGCTGTCCTCTCCTACGGCGGGATCCTCGGGTTTGGAGAGAAGCACTTCGCCATTCCCTGGGAGGCGGTCCGCACTCACCCCGGGGAGAGGGTCTTTGTCGTGGATGTGGATAAGCGGACGCTTGAGAGCGCTCCGGGTTTTGCCAGGGACGCGATGCCGCGGGAGGGGGACTGGAGCCTGGTCCGGACACTCCCGCCTGAACCGGCCGTCCAGACGATCGCGGGCGGCTGGGGAGGAGAGCCGACGGGGCAGTGGGCTAGCGAGGAGGTCAGGGCAGGGCCGCTGTCTCCCGCCCGCCTCTCCGCTGCCGATCTGCAGGTCTCCCTCAGGGGGCTGGAATACCCTGCGGGGAAAGGTGACCTGATCAGCCATGCACGGGAGCATAACGCCGCCGCCGACGTGATTGCAGTGCTCGAACGGTTCAGCGATCGGACCTACCGGTCCGCCGCCGACGTGGGCGAAGAGTTCGGCAACGTCAGGTGACGGGGTGAGTTTCTCACAGCATGCGGTTACAGGGCAACGCTTACCCCCGCATGCCCCTTTCTGCGGCGAAGATACCTGCACGGACAGCCGGATACCTGAACCAGGAAATGTTAAATAGTCTCGATGCGCATCGCCCGCTCTGCGTGAAGGTGACATTCACCTTCGAAAGTATACCAGGTGATAGGTGGTTGTAATGGCTGAAACAGTTCTGGAACAGCAGGTACGGAGGGCGGGCGGGCAGGAGTTCATGTCGTCCGACGAGATCGTGGGGAAGCGGGTGAAGAACCCGGAAGGTTACGACCTTGGTGAGATCTCAAGCCTTCGGGTCGGCCTGCCCACGGGAAGAGTGGCGTACGCGGTGCTCAGGACCGGGGGCATGTTCGGTCTCGGGGCAAAGCTCTTCGCGATCCCTATCGAAGCGATGGTCTACCGACCAGGTGACGATGTTTTTGTAGTAAATATAAGCAAGTATAAAATCGACAACGAGCCCGGCTTCACGGAAGGAGAGTGGCCCCGGGAGGCAAACTGGAACCTGATCGAGTCGACCCGACCCATGGGTCCCCCGAGCCAGGAAGAGGCGCGGGCTGTGACCCGGACGGAGCCCCCACCCCGTGAGGTCGTCACGACGGAGCGGGTGGAGGTGCGGGAGAAGCCTGCCCCCGAGGAGATGCCGATAAAAGCGGAAGAAGTGGAGAGCAGGGCCAAGGAGACGCGGCCGGTAACGGAGGCACACGCTCCGACGCTTGAGTCCATGATGAGGGCCGAAGAGGAGGGAGTGGAGGCCGAACGTCCTGTTGCAGCCCCGGAACCGTCCCCCACCCGCCTCTCCGTGGCTGACCTGCAAGACTCCCTCAAGGGGCTGGAATACCCGGCAGGGAAAGGTGACCTGATCAACCACGCGCGGGAGCAGAACGCCTCTGAGGATGTGATCGCCGCGCTTGAGCAGTTCAGCGACCGGACCTACCAGTCTGCCGCCGACGTAAGCGAAGAGTTTGGCAAAGTCAGATAACCCTATTTTTGCCGGTGGTTCGATCCCACCCGACCCCTCACGGGAAGAGCCTGGTCTGAACGGTATCCCGCCCGCCGAACGTGACACATCTCCCGGCGGCTTTTCCCCTGAGCCCGGCCCGCTTGAGATCATTGGGCCCGGTAAACGGCCGCTCTCTGCGCATCGCGAGGATCCGGTCCGCACCCTTTGGCCCGATGCCGGGGACCCGGAGGAGGTCGCGGCGCGGTGCGAGATTGACGTTCACCGGCCCTGAGGAGGCTGCAAGGACTTCTTTTGGGTCCCGGTTCCCGAAGAATCCCTCCTCATCGAGCGCCGCCCGGAGTTCATCGGCGCTGACCCCGTAGTCCCTGAGCAGGTGGTCGGCCTGGTACCACCGCCGCGCCCGCCAGCCCGGGGTGTCGGGGTGCGATGCCAGGGGGGTTCCGGGCAGGGCACGGAACGCCGAAAAGTAGATCCGGGCAGGGCGGGTCCGCCGGTACTGGTCGGCGACACAGGCGAGGATCTCCCTGTCCGTCTCATCCGCCGCCCCGACCACGACCTGCGTGGTGTGGCTGCCGGGCTTCTCCTCCGCAACCCAGGCCTGACGCTTCAGGATGTCCTGTCGGTAGTCCTTCACCCCGGCGATACTCCCGAGGCGGTCGGGGGACGTCGTCTCCAGGTTGATGCTGATCCGGTTCGCAACCCGGGCGGCGTCATGGATATCAGCCCGGGCTGCGCCCGGGAGGACCTTCAGGTGGAGGTAGCCGTCGTAGCCCCGCTGCCGCAGGATCTCCCCGGTCTCCACGATATCGTGCATAACCTCATCGACGTCCTGCGGTATCCCGGAGCTCAGGAAGAGTCCGCCGACGAGCCCCTCCCGCCAGAGGCCGAGGAAGGTCGCGGCGAGTCCTTCGGGAGAGAAACTCAGTCGCTCCCGTTGCAGGCGGATGGCGCAGTAGGCGCAGTCGTAGGAACAGGTCCCGTGAAGGAGCACTTTTAGCATCCGCCCGCACCCGCCGGCCTGGCGGTTGTAGGTGATGCAGGGCGCGGCCGAGAGGAACCTGATGCACTCCCCCGGGCTGCAGATATCAAACCTCCCGGCGGCGGTGAGGTGGGTGAGTTTCTGCTCCTGCATCGACATGCAGGAAGCATCGGCCCATGGGATGAAGAGCCTGCCGCGTGCGGGGTGAAAGTGTTTTTCTCTATATTGTGTCCGGGGGCGCAATATCCGGGTCAATTATATATTGTGGGCAATATATATGATCCCGGGAACAGCATGTTCGGTTCTCTACAAGACCAGAAAAATCATATACCACGTACCGGTGCCCAGGCCGCCTCAATGCGGCGTGCGGCAAAGAAAACGCTTCCTCCTCCCGGACGGTTGCCCGGCCGGGGATCGCGTCGCCCGCGCAAAGGCGCCCATGCCGACACCGTTGCAAAACTCGGGCGAAGCCTGATCCACCATGGCCCCTATAACGACCGTGTTTTCCTCTATCAATTGGACCAGGCAGACCTCCCCGGGATCACCGACCGGCTTCTCGCGCTCGCAAAAGACCGGGGCTACTCCCGGATATTCGCGAGGGTCCCGGCCCCGGCCCGCGATCACTTCGTAGCGTGCGGCTACACGCCCGGAGCGCGCCTCCCCGGGTTATTCCGCGGGAAGGTGGACGGCTACTACATGGCGAAATACCTCGACGCGCCTGCGGGTGATGCGGGCGAGATCGATGAGATCCTCTCGGTTGCGCGAGCAAAAGCCCGCCAGGGTGCGGCAAGCCCGGTGATCGAGCCCGGCTTCACCGCTGTCCCTGTCACATCCGAGGACGCTCCGGCGCTTGCGTCGATCTACCAGGAAGTCTTTGAGACCTACCCGGTCCCCATCCACGACCCGGCCTACCTTGCGCAGAAGATGCAGGGCAGCCTGCGGTGTTTCTGCATCCGTGAACCGGGCGGCCGTATCGCCTCGGTTGCCTCGGCGGAAGTGGATGCCGGCGGCAAATTCGCGGAGATGACCGGTTTTGCGACATTGCCTGATTACCGGGGGCACGGGTTTGCGGGGTATCTCCTGCGGCGGATGGAAGGGGAGATACGCTCGCTTGGGGTACGGACAGCGTTTGCCATCGCCCGGGCCCGCTCATACCCGGCCAACATCACCTTCGCCCGCGCCGGCTATACCTACGCAGGAACGCTTGCCGACAGCGTCAACATCTGCGGTTCTCTTGAGGACATGAACGTCTGGTACAGGCCGCTTGCCGGTTGTGAGGCAGCCTCCTCACAGGGCTGATACGGGGCAGGCGGAGTCCGTAAAATAATGTTTTGGGAAAATTATACCCTGTTTTGACGCATATCCTTCTCCAGGGATTTTTGCGGGGGCAGAGGTGGCACCGGGATCTCGGGTCCGGCGACCTCCTCCCCCGGGGGAAAAGGATATGGTATGTGCCGGACTCTGTCAACCGAGGGGGAAGAAGATGGTGAATCGGCCTGATTATGATGTTGTCGTTGTCGGGGGCGGGCCTGCCGGGAGCACCGCCGCCTACCTGCTCGGGGGATTCGGGCACCGGGTGGCCCTCCTTGAGAAGCAGAGATATCCCCGGGATAAGGTCTGCGGGGGCTGCCTCAGCCAGAAATCGGTCAGGTTCCTCGACCGGGTCTTCTCTGCGCCGGT
>NZ_DAQR01000026.1:0-1726 GCF_002502935.1 Methanoculleus sp. UBA413 | reverse complement strand
TGCCCTCGCCGGAGACCTCGCGGAGCCGTTCTACTTCACCCGGCGGGAGCGCTACGACGCGTATCTTTCCCGGAGGGCAGCGGAGGCCGGGGCCGAGGTCCACGACGGCGTGGAGGTGACCGCTGTCGACCACGCCGGCCGCACCGTCACGACGTCGGAGGGGGACCGCCACTCTGCCCCGGTCCTCATCGGGGCGGACGGGATCCACAGCCGGGTCAGGCGCTCCTTCCCGGAGAGCGTCGTCGACCATGAGCGGTGGCAGAAAAACCTCGGGTTAGCGCTGGAACTGGTGATCCCCCGTGATGAGCTGCGGGCGCCGACCGGCGGGGGCGGGCCGGTCCGCCTGGAGGACGACCTTGCGACACCGCATCTCTTCTTTGCCGCCTGCAGGTGGGGCTACGGGTGGGTCTTCCCGAACAGGGACGCGATCGTCGTCGGTATCGGGGGGCTATACAGAAAGAACGGAAAGAGCCTCCGCGACCGCTTTGGGGAGTTCCTGGATGCAATCGGCCTCTCGGCATTCTCGGGCCAAAAACCGATGGGCTTTCCGTTGCCGTTTGGCAACTACATCCCTTCCCCGGTTCATGAAGGGGTGCTTCTCGTCGGCGACGCCGGTGGGTTTGCAAGCCCGATCCTCGGCGAAGGTATCTTCTACGCCCACCGGACCGCGGAACTCGCCGCCCACACCATCCACCGCCATCTCACCACCGGGGCGCCGCTCGCTGAGACCTACACCGGCCTCCTCCGGCGCCGCCTCATCCCTGAACTGCGGGCGGAGACAGCACTGCGGGACTTCCTCTACGGTTGCCTTGATGCGCGGATGCGCATACCCCTCGAGGTCTTCATGAAGACGACGAGCGCCCGGGTCATCGATGCGGTGCAGGGGTTCCGGTCGTTTCTGGGGTTCCAGCAGGACGACGAACTCCATACTGCGGTCTGGTGAGGGGGCGTCTCCCTTCAGGGAGAGGTGCAACCCTGACCCGGCTCATCCCGGAAAAGCGCTGGAGTTCGGTCTGGATGGATCTCCGCCCAGTGGGGCGGCAGGATCGAGAATAGAGGTGGTCTCCGGGGTATCCGGCAGCGCGCCGGCCCTGGTGATAGGGGGCGCTGCCTGCCGGATACCTGATCCGGGGCATGTGTTGATGTTCCCTGTTATCCGGAGGTCTGTTTCATCAGGGGGTATCTGTTGCAGTACCCGTGACCTGTTGATCCCGGTGGTCTGTCTACCGATTCGTGGGTGCTGATCTCGTCCGTCTTCCCGCAATGATTTCTTTGGAGGTGGGCACTGCAGAGCTTGTTTCCGGCCTGAACGTGGAGAGCCGGCCAATGGAAGGATACCTGGGTGCGAATCAGCAGCTCTGCAGGTGCGGGGGACCTTCGCGAGGAGATACATCTCTCTCGCCATGATACCAGTCTTCCTTTACCAGCATAAATGTGTTGCAACTCGATTGGGGTGCAATACCTTCCGGCGTGATCCGGGTACATGAATGCAGGGTCTCCTGCGTGCTTCCGCGTGAGGTTGTAGTGCCCTGTCTTCATATGTGGCAATTGGCATTCCGCCCTGTGCATCGAAATCTTCAAACTAAAGTGACACGTTGCACTAGTGGACCGTTTCAGCTAACATTTCCCATGAAAACTGCCCCGGTTTGGCGGGTGGGGGGATCATGGCTCTGTTTGTGCCCCGGGCATGGCTTCCGTACGGGGGGAGGGGGCGAGCCCCCTCCCC
>NZ_DAQR01000029.1:0-8419 GCF_002502935.1 Methanoculleus sp. UBA413 | reverse complement strand
CCATGTCGGTTCTGGTGAACGCGGAGTATCCCCCGGCTCACCCAGGCAGTGGACCGTGGTGGGCATCGCCCCCTCCCCGCACAAGATGATTATACTCCGTACCCCCACCTCGCCCGGCTCGCGGCGCGCTCTTCCCCCGCCCCCTGAGGGGGCGGGGGCAGTGCCCGGGCTTATCCCAGGGGCAAACCCTGCCCGGGCACGATGAACTTCTGGTGCGAACCAGTCGGGCTCTCGCCGATTGCCCCCCGACAAGGATCCAGATCGTTTTCCGAGGAGGTGGACGATTGCCCGCAGACCGGTCAATAATACCCGAAAACGACTTCCATCTACAGAATTGGACGGTATCCTCACGAGTCTCCATACCGAACGTTAGCGCGTATGGGGGCTCGCCCCCTCCCGGTCCCTCCCCCGCGAGGCGATACCCGGTGGCAAGCCGTGTCAGTGATGTGACGCTGGCTCTTGCTCACTTCTTTGCGAACATGCGCCAGAATGCCTTGAACCATGTGGATGTCCAGTCACAGGGTATTTTTGGGATGTGCTCATTATACCAATCAATATACAATAACATGCCACGAGGGGCTCTCACAGGGAGGTACCTGGTATGGCGAAGATCTTTGATGCATTAAAGACCGACGGCAGGTTTGGCCGACTCATCGATATCATTCAGACCCTTGGCGAGGAGAAGACGTTGCAGGCCGAAGGGCCGATGACGTTCTTTGCTCCGGTCGACTCGGCGTGGGATGCGATCCCCGAACCAAACCGGGCGATGATCTTGAACGACAAGCAGATGCTCTCGCACCTCATCGACTTCTTCACGATCGACAGGCACCGCTGCACGCTCGATGCGCTGCTCGCGCGAAACGTCGTGCAGACCGTCGAGGGGAACCTCATCGCGGTCAGGCAGACCGAGCGGGGCACACAGGTGGATGAGGCCGTCGTGATCGAGGGGAACATGGAGGCGGACAACGGCATCATCCACGTCCTGGACTGTGTCCCCTTCGCGACGCTCTCACAGGCCTTTGAGGCCTACACGGCGGCCGGTGAGTAGCCGGCCCGGGAACCCTTTCTTCAGCGTTCCACTGAATCGGGGGTGAGCAAACCCGGCACTGCTGGACCAAGTCACCTTAATTTGGGGGTGCGTGGGAGTGATCGCCGGTCTCTCGCGGGAGGCATTATCCCCTCCCGGTACTGAAACCTCACGCGAAGGCGCGAAGGACGCGAAGGGTTCCGGTTAGGAGGAGCGACACGGACTTCGCGTCTTCGCGTCTTCGCGTCTTCGCGCGAGAGACTGTAGCACCTCTCTACCGAAACCTCGCGCGGAAAGCCACGCGGGGGAGCGCGAAGGAGGAGCAGCAATCACGCGGGCGTCAGGGCAACGCGGCCTTCCGCGTGAGGCGGTATTGCATGGACACTATGAGATGAAATGCTCAACCATCATTCGGTCAATACCGCTCCGCCCCCGGGAGCCACACATCAGTTCAGACCCCATAACCGCAATTTTATATATCATGCGAAATGATCTCGCCGGTGCTCATCTGGAGGATAACCTATGAAGAATATATTTGAGACAGCCCGGGAGGACGACCGGTTGAGCACCTCTGTCAGGATGGCAGATGCAGGAGGCGTGACAGAGTTCCTCCAGAAAAGAGGGCCTTATACGGTCTTTATCCCGACGGATGAAGCGTATACGAGGATCCCGGAGGAGAAGCTTGAGGCTATCGTGAGCGACCGGGAGAGACTTGCGGGCATGGTCATGTACCATGTGGTCCAGGGCAAACTCACCACACACGAACTGGCGCAGATGGAGGCGATCAAGACTCTGCAGGGGGACCACCTTGATATTGCAGCGTCACCTGAAGGGATGCAGTTGAACGATGCGGTCATCATCCAGCCGGACGTTGAGTGCACAAACGGCATGTATCACGTCATCGACCGCGTGCTCATACCCCGGGCGGTCGAGGCACGGGTGGAGAGGTCGTTCTGATCCCGGGGGGCCGGGACGCCGTATCGGGTTTTCTCCCGGTTACGGGGAGACGGGTTCAATCATGAAGAGTATCTTTGCAACACTGCGGGAATCGGGATCGTTCACCACGTTCCTGGACCTTATACGGGCAGCAGGCATGGAAGAGCGGTTGAGGACCGAAGGGCCCTACACGCTCTTCGTCCCGGACGACGACGCTTTCCAGGCAGTACCGCGGTCGGAACTTGACTCGATCCTTGATGACATCGACCGGCTCACTGATATCCTGAATTACCATATTGTCCCGGGGGTGCACTCCGCAATAGACCTGCTTGGGATACGGGCCCTGCGGTCGCTCCAGGGGGAAGACCTGACCGTGGATATTGCGCCGGAGGGGGTGCTGGTCAACAACGTGCCGGTAATAGAGACCGATGCCTGGTGCACCAACGGGATCTGCCACGCGATCTATATGCTGCTCCTGCCCCCCGGAGTCAGGGCGGCTGCTGTGTAGGGTCCAGGAGAACACATAAATAATCCGGCGCATGAGTGGTGCGCGGGGAGAGAGGTATGAAGAACATCATTGAAACCCTCAAGGACTCAGGGAGTTTCACCGCGTTTCTTGACCTGATCCGGATAGCAGGCATGGAGCCGATGCTCCGCGAGCGAGGGCCGTTCACAGTCTTTGTTCCGACAGATGAGGCTTTTTCCCGGGTACCAAAGGAGCGGATGGACGAGATCCGGGGGGACCCGGATAAGGCTGTTCTCATCATGAGTTACCACGTCGTGCCGGGGAGCCTGACTTCTGAGGAACTCAGGAGCATGACGACCATCAGGTCGAACCTCGGGACCGATCTCGTCATCCGGTCATCCGATAAGGGCATCACCGTCAACGGTGTTGCAATCGTCGAGGCCGATGCCTTCTGCATCAACGGGGTCTGCCACGCCATCAGTGCAGCGCTTGTTCCTCCGTCAATCGACGTCGTTATGCCCTGACCGGGCGGGCCGGGACCATCGCCCATCCCGGCGGGCGATCCCGACGGCCCGGAGAGCGCTCTTCTCTTTATCCTTGATCTCGAGCATGATATCCATATCCGCCGGTGCGGTTTCAGCGAGGAACTCTTCAAAGAGCGCAGGATCCAGGCTCTCTGCATGCCGTCCCTTCCGCCCGCCGGGCATCTGGGTGCTGTAATCGGTCATCAGGATGCCGTCTTCCGGCCGCCAGGTCGCGGTGCAGAGGTCAACCGCCTCCGCCACCGCTTCCCCTGAAGGATTAACCTGGTGGTGGAACACATCGAAGAGCACCGGGATGCCGGTCTCCTCGTGGATGCGGAGACAGTCGGCCAGGGTGTAGCGCGAGTCGTCGTTCTCGATGACCAGCCGGCGGACGATATCCTCATCGAGACGGGAGTATTCGCTTGCGAACCGCTTCATACTCGCCTCCCGATCTCCGTATACGCCGCCGACGTGAACCTGGATCTTTGCGGTCCAATCGAGGTGCATGGCATCGAGGACCGCGGCATGATAGCGGAGTTCCGCGATGCTCCGCTCGACGATACCCGGGTCTTTCGCGTTGATGATGACGAACTGGTCCGGGTGCATGGAGATCCGCATCCCGTGCTCCCTGATGAACCTGCCGATCTCCTGGAATGTCTCAGCGAAGGTCTCCTGCCAGGGGACGGTGCAGACCGGGTGCGATGCGAACGGGACGAGGTCTGAGGTGATCCGGAAGAAGAGTATGGAACCCTTGAGGTTCTCGCGGAGGATCGCGTGGAGGCAACGGAGGTTCTCCCGGACGGTCTCCTCCAGCCGCTCGTCGGAGTAGGAGGCGAGCCTGAACGTGCGGCCCGAGGTGCAGCCGATGCTCCGGTTGATGCACGGGTAGCCGATCTTCATCACTTGTTAGAGTGGCTGCGGTCGGGCATCAACCTGCCTGATCTACCCGCTTCACCGTGTGCGGGGCCTGTCCTCTTCACCGGCAGGAATATGTCCCCTCGCTCTCCGCGATGAACCCCTCCTTCTCCAGGTCCCCGAGGATCCGCTTCACCCGTCCGGCATCTTCGGGAACCCGGGCCGCCACCTCTTCTTCGGTAACGGCCCCTTCTTCGAGGACCAGCGCGAGGATCTTCCCCCGGACCTGCCGATCGGACCCCTCGAACCGGCTCTGCCTGGTATAGGAAGCGCTCCGCCGGTTCGGGTTTGCCGTCCGCTTCTTCAACACCGTGCCGTAATCCATCAACGCGCTGTACCACTCCCGCGGGTTCTCCTGGTAGAGCGTCTGCTCGACGAGCGGGAGTATCTCGTCGTCCCGGACGCCTTTTTGGTCCTGGAAGAAGAAGTGGATGAAGGTCCGCCTGATGTTCGTCTCGATATAGACGACCGCCATGTTGAACGCGTAGGCGCAGATGGCCGCCGCGGTCGCCTGCCCTATGCCGGGGAGGGTTGCGAGTGTCTCGACGTCGGCCGGGAGGTTGCCGCTGTATTCATCTACCACCAGCCGGGCGGTCTTCTGAAGCGAGATTGCCCGGCGGTTGTAACCCATGCCCTGCCAGGCGAGCAGCACCTCGCTCTGTGGTGCACGGGCAAGGCTCTCGAAGTCAGGGAACCGCTCAAGAAACTCGGAGTACCGCACGGCGACCCGCTCGACCTGGGTCTGCTGGAGCATGATCTCGGAGACGAGGATGTGGTAGGGGTCGGTGGTCCGCCGCCAGGGGAGGTCGCGGCCGTAGGCCCGGTAGTGGGAGAGGATAAGGTCCTGGAAGAGGCTGGCGGCCTTTGGGGTGTTCCCCTGCTCCCGGATCTCTTCGAGGAGCTGACGTTCACGCTCGTTCTGGTGGGGATCGAGAGTGCCAATCACACCGATCATTCGGTCTGACGGGTGAAATAGGTTGGGCCGGGCCCCGGCCACCGGAGGGGTTCACATGCCCGCAACCCCGCTATAGCCGGCAATGGTACGCCCATATCCGGGCGGAAAAGGGGGAAGTCAGCCCGTCCCCAACATTTTTGTGCCATCCCACCATGGCGTAGCCTGATTGCCATGCCCGGTGCAGACTACATCTACCCAAACGTCACCGAAGTCGCCCGGAGGGGCGGGCTCCTTGAACGCTGGGGCCTCGCCGAACCGCTTGGGTGCACGTATATCGAGATCCCTGCCGACTTCATCAAGAACAGGACCGAGGTGGAGCGGACTGGACAGGATATCGGCTCCATGCTTACCCGGTCATCTATCGAGCAGCTCTACCGGCAGGATGCAGGCCTGCCCTCCTCTCTTGGGTATCTCCTGCATACCGAGCCGGGCATACCCCGGAGAGACCATCACGGCCGGCAGGTGAAGGCGGAGTTGCGGTGGCGGGACCCTGAGTGGGTGATTGCTCTTGGGGATATGCTCCTTGAGGTCGGTGATTTTCTTGGTGTCCCCCCGGATATCATCGAGATCCATCCCGGCGACCGGAAGAACACCCATGCCGATATCGCCACGGGAATGAATACCCTGATCACAGCCCACCAGAACGCCTTTGGGGTGGAACCGCTGGTGCTGCTTGAGAACCACAAAGATCAGAGTATATCTACTGGGAGCCAGATGCGGGCGTTCTGGGCGACGCTCACGGGGCTCGAGCCCGGGATCGCCGACCTGGTCGGGATAGCACTCGACCCCTGGCACCTCCACGCCGCCACGAGGGAGGATTTTGCGCGATCGCTCCGGCAGATCCCGCCTGAAGCCCTGAAGGCCTTCCACATCCACAATGACCTCAGGCCGCCGTCGGTGACCGACGATGTGCCCTGGTCGGAGGTCTTTTCAGTGATCAGGGGCCTCCCCGGGAGACCATACATCAAGCCCGCGGTCTACCAGAAGAGCAGGGTTGCTGAGGCAGTCGCCTTCTGTGAGAAGATGCTCGCCGCACCGCAGGTGAGATATGCAGCAGGACCGCAGGCGTGAGGGGCCGGTGGTACCGGAGGATACCCCGTCCGGTTCGGGCCAACATTCATAACCCGGAGATACCAGAGGGTGCCGCATGAACCTGACGGCTGCCCCCGATTTCCCTGCCGGCCTCGAGTGGCTCAACACCGATCACCCGCTCTCCATCAGTGAACTGGCAGGCAGGATCGTGCTGCTCTGCTTTGGGACGTTTGCTTGTTCGAACTGCATGCGGATGGTGCCTGAGCTCCGACGCCTCGAGGGGGATCACCCGGAACTGGTGGTCATCGATGTCCATGCACCGGGGTTCGAGTCCCCCGAAGTCACCGGGAGTCTCCAGGAGACGATTCGCTGTGCCGGGATCGATTACCCGGTCGCCATCGACCGCGACTACCTGCTCTGGCAGGCCTTCGGGATCCGGAACTGGCCGACGTTCGTCCTCATCGACCCGGAAGGGAACGTTCTTGGGAAGACGGCCGGGGAAGGGCTCTACGGGCGGCTCAACCCGAGGATCGACCGGATCGCAAGGGATTTCGAGCAGCGCGGCATACTCGTGAAGAAACGGCTGCAGTTCGCGCCCGCTCCTGCGACGGCCCTGTACCAGCCCGGCAAGATCACGGCGGACCATGCGGGGATGCGCCTGTTCATAAGTGATTCCGGTCACCACCGGATCATCGTCGCCAGCCGGGACGGAGAGATCCTCGGGATCATCGGCACCGGGCCCCCGGGGAATGCCGACGGATCCCCCTCAGGGGCTGCATTCTACCTGCCGGAGGGCCTTGCATTTGATGAAGAGGCCGGGGTCCTTTATGTTGCAGATGCCGGGAACCATACCATACGGCAGGTCTCCTGGCCAGACCTGAGGGTTGAGACAGTTGCCGGGACCGGGCTTGAGGCGCCGTCACCCGGCGAAGGTGGACCAGGAACAGGTGTGGCGTTGAACGCACCGCGGGATCTCGCGCTGATGGGTGACTACCTCTACATCGCTATGGCCGGGGCAAACCAGGTCTGGCGGATGGACCTCGCTACCCATACTCTGGAGCCCTACGCCGGCTCCGGCCTGGAGGGGCTGATGGATGGCCCCCTCCATGAGGCCGCCTTTGCCAGCCCCTCCGGGATCGTCACCGACGGGGAGGCGCTCTACATTGCCGACAGTGGGGCTTCAGCGATCCGTCGCATACAGCGGGGGATGGTCGAGACCCTCATCGGCCACTCCCTGGAAGACTTCGGCGACCTCGACACCATCGCAAGGATGGCGCGTATCCACCACCCGATGGGTATAGCCAGCTATCAGGGGTTGCTCTACATCGCCGATACCTACAACCACAAGATCAAGGAGCTTGACCCGGACACCGGCTGGGTCCTTACCCGGGTCGGGAGCGGGGATCGCGGTTACCAGAACGGGGTATCAGGGGACGCAAGACTGAGCGAACCGGGCGGTCTGGTCAACCTCGGGGGGCTCTGGTACATCGCCGATACCGGCAACCATGCTGTCAGGGTCTATGACCCGGTCAGCCACGTGGTCTCGACCCTGACACTTCGGAGGTAGGAGAGGGGGCCGGAACCGGGGTCTCGGGGACCAAGGGTATATATAGGCCCGGGGAGGAAATCGGGAGCGGAGGTGCACTCCCTCCTGGGGGGGAAATTATGCGGACGACCTGTACACTACTCATGGTTGCCCTGGTTCTCGGGGCAGCGGTTCTTGTTTGTGGCTGCACCAGCCTCCGGGAGGATAACGTTCAGAACCAGACGCCTGCCGGGACGCCGGGCGAGAATCTGACAATCGACGAGGTTTTAGCCAGGGACGGAAACTTCTCAACGTTCGTCCGGGCGCTTGACGCCTCCAGGCTTGAGGGGCTGCTCACCGGGTCTGGGCCCTACACGGTCTTTGCGCCCACCGACGAGGCTTTCAGCCGGCTTCCACCGGAGACGCTGGACGAGCTCTTCGAGGATCCGAAGGGTAACCTGGCCGAGGCCCTGCTCTACCACGTGGCTCCCGGTGAATACCCAGCATCCACAGGTGGCACCATCGCGACCGTCCAGGGCAGCCCAATCGATCTCGACGCCACCGGTGAGAGCATGACGGTGAACGGTGCGAAGGTGGTCCGGGCCGATATCCCGGCGGCGAACGGCGTTATCCACGCCATTGATGCGGTCCTGCTCCCGCCTGACATCACCCTGCCGGTGATCAATGCGACAGCCACTGATACGCCGACAGAGACCGGCAACACGACGAACATCACCGGCTGAGGGGGGCGGACCCCGGCCGGCGCACCAAGCGTATACTTTATCTCTGCGGGGCTCGCGGAGCGGAGCGGGAAGGCCCCCTCCGCACGGGGGAGGTGGAAGCGGCCCCCTTCTTCACTTTCACCCCACACGGCTATTCTTTATGCCGGAGGAGGAATAATATGACGCTATCGTATGTTGCGGAGGTACCGGTACCGGCTGTATCCGACAGAGGATCAGAAGACTCTGATCGCCCAGCACCTTGGGTGCTGCCGGTTTGTGTACAACTGGGCGCTTGCCCGCAAGAATCAGGCGTATCA
>NZ_DAQR01000119.1:0-3712 GCF_002502935.1 Methanoculleus sp. UBA413 | reverse complement strand
GTCAAGGGCTCGGTGACCCAGATCCCGATCCTGACGATGCCGGGTGACGATATCACCCACCCGATCCCGGACCTGACCGGCTACATCACCGAAGGCCAGATCGTGGTCAACCGTGAGCTGCACCGGAAGGGTATCTACGCACCGATCAACGTGCTGCCGTCGCTCTCCCGGCTGATGAACCTCGGTATCGGTGAGGGGCACACCCGCGAGGACCACAAGAAGGTCTCGGACCAGCTCTACGCGGCATACGCAGAGGGTAACGATCTCCGGGGTCTTGTGGCAATCGTCGGGAAGGACGCGCTCTCTGAGCGTGACCGGATGTTCCTTGAGTTCGCCGACCTCTTCGAGGACCGGTTCGTCAGGCAGGGCCTGTATGAGGACCGGTCGATCGAGGAGACGCTCGATCTCGGCTGGGAACTCCTTGCGACGCTGCCGGAGGAGCAGCTCGTGCGTATCGACCGCGAACTGATCCAGAAGTATCACCCGAAGTACCGGAAGAAGGCACAGGGGTAAGAGTCCGATGGCGCTGCGAGATATCAAGCCGACTCGTTCCGAGTTGATCGCCCTCAAACGAAGGATCAAACTCTCGGAGCGCGGCTACAACATCTTAAAGATGAAGCGCGATGGGCTGATCCTGGAGTTCTTCAAGGTGCTGCAGCAGGCGAAAGACAGCCGCGGCGCACTGATGGAGCGCTATACGCATGCGATGGAGATGATCGCCCTCGCGGAGACTGTCGAGGGTGCGATCGGGGTGAAAGCCGCCGCTTTCTCGACGGCCGACATCCCCGGGATCTCCGTCAAAAGCAAGAACATCATGGGCGTCGTCGTCCCTGAGATCGAGGCCTCTTCGGTACGGAAGGGCGTGCTCGACCGCGGCTACGGGATGCTCGGTACATCTGCCGTCATCGACGAGGCTGCGGAGGCGTTTGAGGACCTGGTCGAGGCTATCATCGAGGCGGCCGAGATCGAGACGACCATGAAGCGGCTGCTTGATGAGATCGAGAGCACCAAGCGGCGCGTGAACGCGCTCGAGTTCAAGGTGATCCCGGAACTCACCGAGGCCAGAGACTTTATCAAGATGCGGCTCGACGAGATGGAACGTGAAGAACTCTTCCGCCTGAAAAAGATTAAGGCACGGAGTGCCTGATCAGGGTACAGGTGATACCTGGTGGAGATCGGTACGCTTGCTGATGTGGGCAAATTGACGGGAACGGTGATGCTGCGGGTGGACTTCAACTCGCCCATCGATCCCTCGTCAAACCAGATACTGGATGACAAGCGGTTCCGCGAGCACCTGCCGACGGTGCAGGCACTCGAGGATACCCGGCTTGTCGTCCTGACGCACCAGAGCAGGCCCGGCAAGAAGGACTATACGACGCTTGAGGCGCACGCGGCGAAACTGGAGCGGCTGCTCGGCCGCCCGGTGACCTACGTGGACGATATCTTCGGGCGGTGCGCCCGGGAGGCCGTCCGGAGCGCAAAGCGCGGGGACGTCCTGATGCTCGAGAATCTCCGGTTTGCCGCCGAGGAGAACCTGACCCTCAAGCCTGAGGAGGCGAAGAAGACCATCCTTGTCCGGAGACTGGCGTCGATGGCGGACTTCTATGTCAACGATGCCTTCGGTACGGCGCACCGGTCTCAGCCCTCGATTGTGGGGCTGCCGCTTGCGCTTCCGTCGGTGGCCGGTCTCCTGATGGAGAAGGAGGTTGCAAACCTCTCCCGGGTCTTTACCGGCGCCCCGCGCCCTGTCACCTTTGTGCTCGGCGGGACGAAGGTAGATGACTCGATCGCGGTCGCGAAGAATGTCCTCGAGCGGGGGACCGCCGACCGGGTGATCATGGTCGGTGTGGTGGGGAACGTCTTCCTGCTTGCGGCCGGCTACGATATCGGGCAGCCTTCGACCCAGCTCGTCGAGCACCTGGGCTATCAGGGCGAGATCGGTCGGGCGAACGATCTCCTCGAGACCTACCGGGACCGGATCTCCCTGCCGCACTCGGTCGCCGTCCGTGAGGATGGGGAGCGGGTGGAGTACCGGGTTGACGCCGTCCCGGAGGATGCTCAGGTCCTGGATCTCGGAAGCGAGTCGATCGGGATCCTCTCACGGGAGATCAGCGAGTCCGGGACGGTCGTGGTGAACGGGCCGGCCGGGCTCTTTGAGGAGGAGCAGTTCGCCGTCGGCACCTACGAACTCTTAAAGGCGGCTTCGACCGTTGAGTTCTCGGTGGCGGGAGGCGGGCACTCCGGCGTGGCCATCGAGCGGCTCGGTCTTGAGGATAGGTTCACGCACATCTCCACCGGCGGCGGGGCGGCGATCGAGTTCCTGACCGGGAAGAAGATGGCCGCAATCGAGGCGCTGGAGATGTCCCGGAAGATCTTCGGGTGAGCGGCGCCGCGCCCTCACCTCATCTCCGGTGCGGTCAGTTATTTCTATTGTTTTTCCCTGCTCTGCTCTCGCCGTGCGATGCGTCAATGTGCCCAGAACGGGGTTTGCGCAAGGGTGGGAGCGAGCCGGGGGAAAAGGCTGCTTTGTGCGGCCTTCACGCAGAAGTGCGCGAAGGGTGCAGAGTCCGGGGAACATTAACCGTCTCCCCTTCGCGTGCTTCGCGACCTTCTGCGAGCGACTGGCGATCCGGCCCACACCCGCAAAAGAAGACGGCTCGATGCACTACTGCCAAGTCAACGACAAATTGTCGCAATAGTGCATCGTGTCACGTTATTTTGATGCGTGAGATGCAACGCCGATGACCTCATGCGGAAGCACGCGAAGTTCGGTATAATCCCCTGCAACGCCTCATCAAGTCTTCGCGCGAGAGCGCGAGCGGCTCGATCCCCCCTGTGCTGAAAACTCACGCGAAGTCGCGAAGCACGCGAAGGGGCGTTGCAGGTACCCAAGACCAATCTTCGCGGCCTTCGCGTGAGGCAGTGCGGTAACAGAGAGCACCAACGTCTCATGCGGGAGGTCGCCCCTGCCCGACGTTTGATTGTTGACCCGGCACTAATGTGTTTTCACCGATGCAGCCTCTCGCGAGGCCTCAGGCGGAACTTGTGGTGGAAAAGAATGAGGTGGGGTCTGGTTTCACGGAATGAGGTGGGGCGCCACACCCGGGAATATCATGGTCCGGTTGTAATTCGCTGATCGCTGAACACTGGTGGGGAGCGCCGCGTGCCGCGGACCGCCCCCGACCGAATGCTTGTATGATTGACTGGTGGGCGTAGTTGTTTGGTGGTAGGTTGTGATGATTGCTGACTGGGATTGAATGATTGATGATCGCTGGGTGTGGTCTTACCCCGATCAAGTTTTTATAATGTTGATTATATATTATTTTCCAATAACTATCGGGGCGTATATATCGATCATAATAATAAATGAGGCTTTAATATAATTCCTTTAATCGTTATCGCTCGTCAAATTAGAGTTAATTTTAACCAAAAAAATTATATGTAATTTCCCCATCCGGGGGATGCGGTGGGGAATCTTCCGGGATCGCGCCCCCCCGTCGGGAGTCTTGGGGGATCACTCGCGGAGAATGGCGACCCGGGAACCGACTGGAATTCCGATATCAGCCCCGATCGGGGCGCATTTGACCGACATCATGTAGGCAGTGGGCGGGAGGTCACGGTAATCGGAGAGCGACTCGTAGTTGGCCATACCCTTGGCGATGATGAGCGTCGCGCGGTCCAGGGCGTCGGCAAGGGCCGGCGGGACGATATC
>NZ_DAQR01000126.1:18729-20941 GCF_002502935.1 Methanoculleus sp. UBA413 | reverse complement strand
CCACCACGGTCCACTGCCTGGGGCTCGCCCGGGGAATGGGTCGCTTTCCTGCGTACAGTCTCTTACTCTGCCCCACGAATGCTCCCGCGCGGCTTTCCGCAAGAGGCTGGTGATCCGCACCAGAACCCGTAAAATAAGATGAAACGACCTACTACTGCACCGCTGCATCTTATTTTGCGGGTATGAGGGGCGGATCGCCAGCTGTACGCGAATACGTGAAGGGCACGAAGGGGCGGTGCAGGAGATAGCAATCCCACAGTCTCCACGCCTTCGTGCTCTCCCGCGCGAGTCAATCTGAGGTGTGTGGAATTATGAGTTGCCCCGGAGCGCCACCCATCGCCTCCCCGACCACAGGTGGCGGCGGCAACCTCCTCCCGGGAAGATTCCAGAAAACCGTTTTTACGAGATTTTGAGAAATTTATAAAATTTAAATAGTACAAACGCCCCACGTTCTCTATGAGCAAAACTTTCTCTCGTAGCCTTGCCAGGAAGAGAGTGATGAGTAATGACGGTATGCTCATCGGGACCATCAGGAATGTCATGGTCGACCTCAACACAGGGCAGGTTGTCGACCTCATCATCAAACCTGACGACACGTTCAGGACAGATGGTTACAGGATGGATGGAGACCGGATGTTTGTGCCGTTTGAGGCAGTAAAGGACATAAAAGATTATATCGTCGTCGACCGCTACCTGATGAAGAGATCGGGATAATACTTTTTCACCGTTTCTACAAACCCGTCTCCATACGACTCCCGGGGTACCCAGTCCGCCGCTGACCGGGTCGGTTCCGGGGCATTTGCAACCGCAACGCCGACGCCTGCGGCCTTGAGCATCTCGATATCGTTTTCTGAGTCCCCGATAGCCAGGATCTCGTCCGGGAGAAGCCCCATCTCTCTTGCGAGATCCCGCATCGCCGTTCCCTTGCTCACCCCCGGGTCCTGGAGGTGGATCGCAAACCCGGTATCCAGCACCCGGACGGGGAGATGGTGGTCACGGACGACTGTTCTCACATCATCGGGGTCGATCTTCCGGGCGAAGGCCACATCGGCAAACCGGTACTGCGCGCTGAGGAGTTCGAGCCTGACCCCCTCCCCGGCGAAGTGGTCCCTGAGGACCTCAAACGCCTCCAGGCAGACCTTCTGGTCACCGGGGATGTGGAGGGTGCCTCCAAACCCCCTCCGGTAGACGCCGCCGTTCTCGCTGATGATGGTCCCGTCCGTCCCGACCATCTTGCAGAGCCCGTCCATGAAGCAGACGGTGTTGCCGCTTGCAAGCACCACCTCGATCTCGGCGTCGATAAGCGTCCGGAGAGTCTCGATGGCGTCTGTGTTGATGCGCCGACGCCGGTCGGTGATGGTGCCGTCGACGTCGGTTACGAGCGCCTTCAGCACTGCTTGAGCCCTGCCTGTTCGACCATGAACGCCGCCTCACCCTCGGGGAGGTTCGGGCTGTCCACCAGGCGCGCGACCCTCTTCCCGCCCTTGCTCTTGCGGAGGTAGAGCCGGAAGGTTGCGGTGTGGCCGACGATGTTGCCGCCGATCGGCTTTGTGGGGTCGCCGAAGAGGACGGCCGGGTTCGACATGACCTGGTTGGTCACGAGACCGACGGCGTTGTGGTCGTCGATCAGTTTCAGGAGGTCGTGCATGTGGCGGTTCAGTTTCTGCTGCCGCGCAGCAAGGGTGCCGCGCCCCGCGTACTCCGAACGGAAGAGGGACGTCAACGAGTCGATGACGAAGAGCCTGACCGGGTATTCGGAGTTGCGCAGATCGTTTGCAAGCTCGCGTGCGGTATCGAGGAGCAGCATCTGGTGGTCGGAACTGTGTGCCCGGGCGACATGGATCCGTTCGAGGATCTCCTCGAGTTCTCCGAGGTCCACATCCTCCGGGAGCCCGCCGACCATCTGCTCGATACGCTCAGGGCGGAACGTGTTCTCGGTATCAACGTAGATGACGCTCCCGTGCAGCCCACCGCTCTCCTCGGGGAGCTGGACGTTGACGGCCATCTGGTGGACAAGCTGGCTCTTCCCTGACCCAAACTCCCCGTAAACCTCGGTTATTGCCTGGGTCTCAAGACCCCCGCCGACCAGTTCGTCGAACTCGGGGACCAGCGTCTTCAGTTTCTTGACATCTTTTCTCTTATCCAGGATATCCCGGCCCGTCTTGAAGCCGCCGATATCCGCCATCTTCCGGGCGGCGAGGATCACCTTCTT
>NZ_DAQR01000126.1:0-18467 GCF_002502935.1 Methanoculleus sp. UBA413 | reverse complement strand
ACGCCTGGTAAATCTTCAAGATCAATCTCTGACATCTTATTCCTCACTTGATCTCTTGTGCATGTTCTACCGCGTATACACTAAGAGTGTATGACAGGAGACATAAAGGTCGCTCGCCGTGCGGTGTGAAAGTGAAGACCCGGGATCAGGGTCTCCTGGAGAAGTGATCCAGGCGGCGCTGCAGGTCTTCCGGATCAGGGGGCGCGGCCTCCATATGGCTGATGGTGATCACGCCCCGGTGCACCGTGCCCCTGACGCGCACCTCGTACCCGACGGGCAGCTGTTCGGCGAGGAGGAAGCAGGCATCGCCGGTATCGATGCAGACTCCCTGTGCGGTGGCGATGATCGTCCCAACGACTTCCACCTCCTTCTCCTCTTCGGCGAGGACGACAAGAGCGCTCCCCCAGGAAAGGTGGAGTTCGAGGTCGCCGTAGCGCCCCCGCCGGGCGCCTGCGTTGTAGACCTCGATCCGGTCCCCGGGAACCAGGTGCTCCTCCGCCTTCTCGCCCCAGATGACGACCGGCATCTCCCCGGTCTCATCGGCGACGACCAGGTTGCGGACCGAGGACTGCCTCCCGCTCCGCGCGATGAACGAGTGGGGTGGCTGGATGCTCTGGATCGTCCCGGCAAGCGAGTACGACCCCCCCTCTTCCACATCCGCGACGGTATCCATCGGGACGGTGATCTCCCGGTCGGAGGGCGAGACAGACCCCGCCTCGCCGAGGCTGAACTCGATGCCCTGGTCATTTTCGCGGGGAACGGCGCCGTGGATGACGACGTTCGTCCCTGCCTCCATCCCGAGAAGGACGTCCGGCGCCCAGGCGACGAGCCGGAAGACGCCGGTCTCGTTCCCGATCACCGCCTCGACCATCTCGCCGGTGCTCCCGTCGCGCCGGGTAAACGTCCGCGGGCTCTCGGCGGCGATGATCCTGACCTCGAGGTCTCCTCCCGGTTCGGGGAGCACGGAGGCATCCGTCTCTTCTGGGCAGGAGATCTCGCACGCCGCCTCCTGGACGGCGACGGCGGTGACGTCGGGGAGTCTCCCGCCGCCCTTCGGCCGGCCGAGGATCTCAAGCACATCCCCAGGCTCAAGTTCGTGGACAGCGCCGGCCTTCTCGTCCCAGAGGGTCAGCCGCGCCTTTCCGGTCTCGTCGCCCACCATCACGTTCGCGACAAGCCCGGTCGTGCCGTCAGGGCGCTCAAACTCCTTCGGCTCCCCGACGGAGAGCACCTTTGCAAAGAAGCATACCAGGCTTGAGGCCGCCGGGAGGTCGCGTACCCTGATATGCGCCCGCCCGAGGTCTTTGACGACCAGCATCGCCGCTGTCCGTTCGTCCAGCAGGTCGCCCGACCCCGCCACCTTCTCCTCGACCCGGCGCTCGAACTCCTCCTTCCCTACAAGGTCGTCGACCAGGAGGTAGTGAAACTTCACGCTGCCTCTCTCGCTCCTACGCCTGCCAGGGCGGGACTGCCATGGGGGCGGTCAGGTCGTCGATCATCTCGGCCCGGCGCATCAGTGCCGCGTTCTCGCCTGAGAGGATCACCTCGGGGCACCGGGGGCGGCTGTTATACTGGGACGACATCGCAAACCCGTAGGCCCCGGCATCCAGCACCGCGATGATGTCGCCGGCGCGAAGATCGGGGAGCATCCTGTCCTTTGCGAGGATATCCCCGGTCTCGCATATCGGCCCCGCGATGGAGTACTCCCGCACCGCGGGCGCGTCAGCCTTGTTCGCCGCGACGACCTCGTGGTAGGAGTCGTACATCGTCGGGCGGACCAGCAGATTGAACCCGGCGTCGACGTTGGCAAACGTCGTATGGGCGGTCTTGACCGAGTTCACCCGCGCAAGCAGGACCGTAGAGTCGGCGACGAGCCACCTGCCCGGCTCGACCCAGAGTTCGGGCTCGATCCCGAGGTCGTGGATGCCGTTGAGGAAGACCGGCATGACCGCTCCCGCGTAGTCTTCCGGTGCCGGGGCGCGGTCGGTCTCCCGGCGGTAGGGGATGCCGAGACCGCCCCCGATATCGATGAACGAGAGATCGACCCCGATATCGATGAGGTCGCGGGCGACCCCGATCAGCACCTCGACCTCATGGGCGAAGGGCTCGACGTCAAGGATCTGCGAGCCGATGTGGCAGTGGATGCCGACCGGGTTGATGTGTTCGGCGGCGAGCGCGTGGCGGTAGGCGTCCAGGATCTCTCCCGCCGGGATGCCGAACTTGCTTGTGGCCAGGCCAGTCGCGATCTTTGGATGGGTGGGGACGTCGATGGCCGGGTTGACGCGGAAGGCGATATCGACGGTCTTCCCCGCCTCTCCGGCTGCCGCGTTGAGCTGCCGGAGTTCGTCGAGCGAGTCCACCGAGACCCGGACGCCCTTCTCGACCGCGAGGGCGAGGTCTGAGGGGCTCTTCGAACTCCCGTTGAAGAGGAGTGACTCGGGCCGCATCCCGGCCGCGAGAGCGAGGGTGAGTTCCCCGGCAGAGAAGACATCGGCCCCGGCGCCCATCGACGCGAGCGTCCGGAATATCGCCAGGTTGCCGTTCGCCTTTGCAGCGTAGAGCACCCTGACCTTCGGGTAATGGGCTGTGAGCGCCCCTGAGAGGCGCCGGAAGTTCTCGCGGATCCGCACCTCATCGGTGACGTAGAGCGGGGTGCCGAACCGCTCTGCGAGGTCCACCGTGTCGTGCTCACCGATGTGGAGATGCCCGCCCCTGACCGTGAGGTGAGGGGGGAGGATCACAGGTCGAGCCCCCGCATCCGGTCCACTGCCTCGGTGATCCGCTCGATCGAGCGGGTGATGGCGAACCTGACAAACCCCTCGCCGTTCCTGCCGAAACCCACCCCCGGGGTCGCGACGATCCCTGCCTGGTCGAGGAGTTTTGCGGCAAACGCCATGCAGTCGTCGACCGGCACCCAGACGTAGAAGGTGGCCTTCGGCGCCCGGACGTCAAACCCGATCTCGGAGAGGCCCGCGACAAGCACGTCCCGGCGCTCCTGGTAGACTGAGCAGGCCTGCCCGACACAGTCCTGGGGGCCGGTGAGCGCCGCGATAGCGGCGTGCTGGACGGCGTTGAATGCGCCCGAGTCGACGTTCGTCTTGACCCGGCCGAGCCCGGCGATGATCTCGGGGTTCCCGCAGGCCATCCCGATCCGCCACCCGGTCATGTTGTAGGTCTTTGAGAGCGAGTGCATCTCGACGCCCACCTCCATGGCGCCGTCAGCCTCGAGGAACGAGGGCGCCCGGTAGCCGTCGAAGGTGATCTCGGAGTAGGCGTTGTCGTGGACGACGACGATGTTGTGCTCCCGCGCAAACTCGACGACCTCCTCGAAGAACGAGAGCGGGGCTATGGCCGCGGTGGGGTTGTTCGGGTAGTTGATGAAGAGCAGTTTTGCCTGCTTCACCACATCGGCGGGGATATCATCGAGCACCGGGAGGAAGTCGTTCTCGGCGCGGATGGGCATCTCGTAGACCTTACCCTCGGCAAAGAGCGTGGAGGTCTTGTAGACGGGGTAGCCGGGGTCGGCGGCCAGGACGACCTCGCCCGGGTTGACGAAGGCCTCGGCGATGTGGGCGATGCCCTCCTTTGACCCGATGAGGGCGAGCACTTCCTTCTTCGGGTTCAGGTCGACCCCGAACCGGCCTTGGTACCACTCAGCCACCGCCTCGCGGTAGGCGAGCATGCCGGTGTAGGAGGGGTAATGGTGGTTCGCCGGGTCGCGGGCTGCGGTGCAGAGCGCTTCCACGATATGCGGCGGGGTGGGGAGGTCGGGGTCGCCGACGCCGAGATCGATGACATCGACTCCCTGGCGCAGTTTCTCCTCTTTCATCTCGTCAATACGTGCGAAAAGGTATGGTGGAAGGTGATCCATGCGTCTTGCGTACATTACCAGAATATTGCGCCCGGGAGCCTATTTATTTTCTTACTTGAGGCGGGCGGGTTCCTCTCCGCCCCCGGACCGGTAACGCTGATAGAGTTCCAGATCAAACGCTGTACCGATATGAGCGATCAGGATCAACGCACCGTGTACATGGACCACGCGGCGACGACATTCACAAAACCCGAGGTCCTCGCGGCGATGACCCCGTATTTCTCCCGGTATTTTGGCAACCCCTCGTCTCTCTACCGGTTTGCCCATACGTCCCGGGAGGGCGTGGAAGAGGCCCGGGCCCGGGTTGCGACGGCCCTTGGGGCGGAGCCGGAGGAGATCTCCTTTACCGCCGGCGGCAGTGAGGCTGACAACTGGGCGATCAAGGGGGTGGCGGCAGCCCTCCGGAAGCGCGGGGACCATATCATCACCTCCACGATCGAGCACCACGCCGTTCTCCACCCCTGCCGGGCGCTGGAGAAGCAGGGCTACCAGGTCACCTATCTCCCGGTCGACGAGTTCGGCCGCGTTGACCCGGCCGACTTCGAGGACGCGATCACCGACCGGACCATCCTCGTCTCGGTGATGACCGCAAACAACGAGATCGGGACCATCCAGCCGGTCGCGGAGATCGGCCGGGTCGCGCATGATCACGACGTCCTCTTCCACACCGACGCCGTGCAGGCAGTTGGCGCGGTGCCGATCGATGTTGACGCGATGGGGATTGACCTCCTCTCGCTCTCGGCCCACAAGTTCTACGGCCCCAAGGGGATCGGAGCGCTCTACATCAGGCGGGGGACGCGGATCGAGAGCCTGGTCCACGGCGGCGGACAGGAACGGGGACGGCGGGCCGGGACCGAGAACGTCCCCGGCATCGTCGGACTCGGGCGCGCGATCGAACTTGCGACCGCCGATATCGAGGGGCACAACCGCCGGATAGCCGCGATGCGGGACCGCCTGGTCCGTGGAGTCCTTGGCTCGATCCCGGACACCCGGTTGAACGGTCACCCTAAAGAGCGGCTCCCGAACAACGCGAACTTCAGTTTCAGGTATGTCGAGGGCGAGTCGATCCTCCTCCTGCTCGATGCGCATGGTATCTGTGCATCCACGGGGAGCGCCTGCTCCTCGGCGTCGCTTGAGCCCTCACACGTGCTGCTCGCTATCGGGCTCCCCCACGAGGAGGCGCACGGCTCGCTCCGGCTGACGCTCGGCGATGCCAACACGGGAGAAGATATTGACCATGTCCTTTCCGTGCTGCCGGAGGTGATCGGGCGGCTGCGGCAGATATCGCCGCTGACGCCTGCCTGCGCCCGGATGCCGGAGGTCGAGTGACGTGTGGCTGATGTCGGCGGTCAATCGCCCGCGACGCCATTTGGACCGCGGTCGATGACTGCCACAAGTTAAATACAGGCAATACGAAGGTAAAACCATGGTTCTCCCGGAATATATTGTGGTCTTCTGCACGGCCCCGGCCGGGGAGGCAGGGACGATCGCAAAAGCGCTCGTCGATGCCCGGCTGGCTGCCTGCGTGAACGTTACCGGCGTGCAGTCCTGCTTCCGGTGGGAGGGGACGGTCTCGAGCGAGCCCGAAGAACTCCTGATCGTCAAGACGCAGCAGCGCCTGCTTGACCAGCTCATCGCCCGGATACGGGGACTCCACAGTTACGAAACCCCTGAGATCATCGCCATGCCCATCGTCGGCGGCTACGCCCCTTTCCTCGACTGGATCGGGGAGGAGACAGCCTGATGGAGATCGTCTGCCGCGCCGGGATCCAGGTTACGGGCGACGGCGCGCGTGAGGTCCACGACGACATCATCGTTGAGGACTGTATCAGGCTCTTCCTGAACGGCGAGTATCTCACGACCCTGGTGGCATGTCTCGACCGTCTCGCCGACCTGGGAGCCGGGTTTGTCATCTGCGAGGGGCTGGCTGACGAGGTCGACTCGGTGGAGGTCTCGGGAAAGGACATCTACGTCACCGCCCCGGTCGAGAGAGACGTCCACCTTGAGGTGGAGTCGTCCGGGGGGTACCGGGTGCTCGGCGAGCCTAAAGCGGTCTCCTCGTCGAACACCGTCACTGCGGACGGCATCCGGGCGGTCACGGCCGCGATCGAGTCCGATACCTGGCGGAGGACCGGCGGCGTCCACTGTTCGGTCCTCTTCTGTGACGGGAAACTTATCACCCGGGCCTGCGACGTCGGCAGGCACAACACCGTCGATAAGGTCGTGGGCTACGCGGCCCTCCACGGGATTGACCGGTCGACATGTGTTCTCGGGTGCACCGGCAGGCAGCCGGCGGGGATGGTGGCGAAGGCGGCGAACGCCGGGATACCTATTGTCGCATCACGCGCCGCCTCGACCGACCGGGGTATCCTCACGGCAGAGCGGGCAGGGCTCACCCTGATCTGCTTCTCGCGGGGGGAGCGGTTCACGATCTACACGCACCCAGAGCGGGTGCCTGATGTCTATTCACAGGTGAAGAAGGCCTGAACATGAGTGAGAAGAATACCAGCGAGAAGACTGCGCTGATCCTGCTCGGGTGCCCGCAGGTGCCCGTCCAGACGAGTATGGCGCTCTACCTGGTGCACGGCCTCTCGCAGCAGGGCATACGGCCGGTGGTTGCCGGGACAACGGCGGCACGAAGACTGATGGAGGTGGCTGACCCGGGCCGGCACTACCTGGGTGAGATGGCTGACCTTGATGCCACAATCGACGAGATCACGGGGAAGGTGCGGGACTTTGACCTCTGCTTCGTCTTCATCCATAACGACTCGGGTGTTGCCTACGCGGGGACGATGGCCTACATATCCCGGGCACGGCTGTACGCGCTCCTCTTCGGGGAGCATGCAGAAGACCTTGTCGGTGAGATTGAGTTCCCCTGCGAGGTCATCGCGGCGAAGGCAGTTCACAACCCCATGCCGCTGAAACGGAGACTTGACGAGGTGATGCAATGGGCTGTCTCGAAGCGCTGAAACCAGAGATCATACTCTCAGGATCCTCTTTCCGGGAGGCACGGGAGTATATTAAGAAGAATGTCCGGGAGTACCACGAGGTCGAACCCGGCTACAAGATATTCGATGTCCATATCATCGGTGTTGCGCCGCTCTACGTCGGCGTTGAGGGCGAGGATCTCATCTTTCCCTACACCAAGCCCTGCCACGGGACGTTTGTGGTGAGGGTCCCGGGCGGCGAGGAAATTGCGCGCCTGCGGGCGAGGAAGAAGTAACCCCTCAATATCTCTTTTTAAAAAAAAGGTGGGCGCTCTATCGCGCCGCATCAATTGTAGTCCATGAACAGCGCCGGGTTTTGCCTCCTGATCCACCAGCGCCGGACCAGGTAGCCGCCGGCGGCGAGCACCAGGATGGCCCCAGCTATGAGGGCGACCGTCCCGAGCGGGAATTCAGGCGCCGGCTCGCCGGTCGGCGGTGCGGCTGTGGTCTGTGCTGTGGTCTGTGCTGTATCCTCTCCCGGTAGGCGAGGGGCGGCCCCCGATCTGGTGCGACGGGCACGCCCAAAGAATGAGGTATAAATTCCCCGAGGGCGGTACTACAAATAGTGAGAACCTGGCCGCGTGCGGTCATGCCCGCGGCGAGCCGGGTCAGCAGAGTTTACAACCGATACGGGCGGGTACCGGGCCCCGGATGCGAGTGAGACCATGAGCGGATCATTGAGAGTTTTGTTGATCGGGGCAAGTCCCGGCGACGTTTTGAGCATCCAGGAGATGCTCAGGGGTTGCGGACGCGAGATTGAGTTGATCCACTGCGAGCGCTTCGAGGATGGGCTTGCCCTTGCATCGGGCGGCGCGGTCGAGGTGGTGCTCCTCGACCTAGATCTCCCGGAAAACCAGGCGACAACCTGCCTTGACCGCCTGCGCCGGACGGCGCCCGAGGTTCCGATCATCGTGCTCACCGCGGAGGGGGACGACCGGGCCGCGCTCCGTGCGATGCAGCACGGCGCGCAGGACTACCTGGCCCGGGAGAGGATTGATGCGGAACTGCTCTGCCGGTCAATCAGGTACGCGCTCGGGCGGACGCGCGCGGAACTTGCGCTCCGGCACTCGGAGGCGATGTACCGGAGGCTGGTCGAAAACCTCAACGAAGGTGTCCTCGCTGTGGACGAGGCCGGGGTTATCACCTTCGCAAACCCGCGCATGGGAGAGATCCTTGGCTACCCTGCCGGGCGCCTGATAGGGTTGCCGATCTCCATATTCTTTGATACCACGGATGGCGCTGGTTCTGGCACTAGGAACCCTTTTTGCAGGCAGACGATTCAGAGGCATGAGTTTGAACTGGACCTCCTCGCGAGTGACGGGAGACGCGTCCACGTGCTTGTGGTCACATCGCCGGTCACCGATGCCGCTGGCGCCTTCGGAGGATGCCTTGCCGGGGTGCTGGATATCACCGACCGGAAGGAGGCTGAACTCGCGCTCAGGCGGAGCGAACAGAAGTACCGGCTCGTCGTGGAGAGTCTCAGCGAAGGGATATGGGTGGTCGACCAGGATGCCTGCACGTCGTTTGTCAACCCACGGATGGCTGAGATGCTCGGTTATGCCCCGGAAGAGATGACCGGGAGACCGTTCCACTCGTTTATCCCTCCCTCCTGCAGCGCCACAATACAGGACCGCCTGACCCGCCGGAGAGACGGCATCAGGGAGCAGTATGAGTGCGAGTTCATCAGGAAGGAGGGTGACCGCATCACCGCTCTGCTGATCGCGTCCCCGTTCATGGACGATTCCGGTGAGTTCCGGGGCTCGATCGCCGGCGTGATGGATATCACCGAGCGAAAGCGGGCAGAGGAAGAGATCCGGATCCGGAGCGAACAGCTCATGGTCCTCAACCGGATCATCAGTGTCTCTGCCACATCCCTCTCTCTTGCCGAACACCTGGAAGAGTCGCTTGAGAAGACGGTTGAACTGATGGGGTTTCACGTCGGCATCGTCTACATGCTCGATGCTGACCGGAAACGGGCCCTGCTACAGTACCAGAGGGGCGTGCCGCCGTCATGCATGCCCCGGAACCGCGTGGTCAAGATCCACCACTGGCCGTTCAACTTCATATTTGTCGCCGGCCAGCCCCGCTACATAGAGCGGCACCCGGACCTCAACTCCATCGAGGCGGGCATACTCAGGGAACTCGACGTCTCGGCGCTCGCCTGTATCCCGCTCATCGCGGAAGCGGTTGTTGTCGGGGCGGTCTACGCCGGAAGCCGGACAAAGGAGTCCTTCTCCCGCGAGGAACGGACGCTGCTTGAGACGATAGGCAAGGAGATCGGATCAGGTATCCTGAAGGGCATGCTCCACAAGAGGCTGGAGGCGGCGAACCGGGAGGCGAACCTCTACCTGGACATCATGACGCACGACATCAGGAACACCGAGAACGTCTCGGGTCTCTACGCCGGCCTCCTCATCGAGATGCTGGAGGGAGAGGCTGCCCTGTATGCGCGAAAGATCGAGAGCAGCGTCCGCAGGAGCAAGGAGATCCTCGGGAACGTCTCCACAATCCGTCGCATCCATCATGAGTCGCCCGATCTCAGTCCGGTCGACCTTGATGTCGTCGTCAAGGAGGAGGTCGCAGCATTCCCTGATGTTGCAATCGAGGTCGAGGGTATGTCCCGGCAGGTCTGGGCGGACGACCTCCTCCCTGAGGTCTTCACGAACCTGATCCGCAACGCCGTCAAACTTGGCGGTCCCGGGATCGAGATCGCCATCAGGGTTGAGGATTATGACGGCGAGAGCGTGCTGGTCTCTGTTGAGGATACCGGGCCGGGCATACCTGACCCCCTGAAGGGGTCGATCCTCCACCTGTTTGAGCGGGGATGGATCGAGGGGTGCGGCGACGGGCTCGGGCTCTTTATCGTCCGGACGCTCGTCGAGCGCTACGGCGGCACTCTCCGGGTGGAGGACCGGGTGGAAGGGCGGCCGGATCTCGGCGCGGCGTTCAGGTTTACCCTTCGTGAGGTCCTCTCCTCCGGGAGAGACGAAGACGGTGACGGGTGTCCGGTTGAGGAGGAGTTCGAGTGAGCGTCGCCAGGGGGAAAGCGGCCCCGTCCTGTCCGCTCCTCGTCGTGGCAGGGGCTGACATCCCGCCCTGGTACCAGAAGGTTTAAGGGTTCTGATTCAGTATATACCGTCGTGACATCTGCGTTCATCCGGGTTACTCAGTTCTTCGCAGCGATCGCGGTCTGCCTGCTTGCCGGGCTGGTCGGGTCGGCCTTCACGACGCCGGCCATTCCCACCTGGTATACCGCACTCGCAAAACCCGCCCTGACCCCTCCGGCGTGGCTCTTCGGTCCCGTCTGGACGGTGCTCTTCATCCTCATGGGCATCGCGCTCTACCTCGTCTGGAGCAAGGGGTGGGGTCAGAAGAACGTGCAGGTCGCGATGACGATATTCGCTGTCCAGCTGGTCCTCAACATCCTCTGGTCGTACCTCTTCTTCGGGCTGCAGGCCCCGTTCTTCGCTCTCATCGAGATCATCCTCCTCTGGGTTGCAATCCTCATGACGATCGGCGCCTTCTACCGGGTATCGATACCGGCGGCGGCGTTGCTCGTGCCCTATCTCCTCTGGGTGACCTTTGCAGCCTACCTCACCTACGGCATCTACGCCCTGAACCCGTAAGGTCGCGCCTTATTCGTCCCCGATGTTCCGCCAGACGTGGGCGAACCGCTGGAAGGCGGTGTAGTGCCCGAAGATGCCGAATATGACGAGGAGCCACCCGAGGTAGTTTAAGCCGTAGATCTCCCCCGGGATCAGGATCGTGAGCGCGCCTGCGATCATGATCAGCACCAGGCGATCCGCCCGGCCGAGGATGCCGCCGTAGTACCTGCCGACCCCGACGGCCTGCGCCTGGGTGCCGAGGTACGATGACATCAGGACCCCGGTCAGGGCGAAGACACCGATCGGCCAGGACGCAGCCCCGCCTGCAAAGATGCCGGTGATGATGAAGATATCGGCGTAGCGGTCGATGACGTGGTCCAGGAAGTCCCCGCGGGGGCTTGCTACCCCCATGTCCCGGGCGAGCGCTCCGTCAAGCGCGTCGAAGACGGCGTTGAGGGCGACCATGACGACACCGAGCACGACGCCGCCGGCGTAGAACGCGATACCCGCAAGTATCGATACAAAAAAGGATGCAACGGAGAGCCCGTTCGGAGTGAGCCCGAGTTTCCGGATCAGGTTCACCACGGGCTGGACGATGCCCTGCACGTGCGGTCTGAACTGGTCCAGTGTCATGTGTTAAGATCCAGGTAATCGGTCCAGTCGATGGATCCGTAGGATGATGGCAGTTCTCCCCGGATAAACTGCTCGATCAGGTCTACGCACTCGCCGACGGAGAGAGCGGTCGTATCCACCTCAAAGATGTGTTCGCCCGGATGTTCTTCAAGCGTCTCGACCAGGATGACGTCGAGCGCCTCTGCCTCGACGTTCTCCCTGATCTTTTCGGAGGGGTAGTTCCTGGGGGCCAGGCGCTGCCGCAGGACGTCCGGGCGGCACCTGAGCACCACCACCCGGTCGCAGGGGAGGTAATGCGCGAGATGCCCCTCGACGATCCCATCGAGAGGTTCGAACTCAGCCGCCCACCGGTCGATGTCCACCACCAGCGTCTGGCGGCAACGGTCCTCCTCGATGATGTAGGGCCGCACCGTATCGGTCAGGTGGACGACCCGATGGCCCCGCCGCTCAAGTTCGGCCGCGACCGATGTCTTGCCGGTGCCGGGCGTGCCGGTGATGCCCACCATCATAGGTTCTTCGCCGCCTCGAGGAACCGCTCGTTCTCCCAATCCTCACCGATGCAGACCCTGATGTAGTGGTCGCCGAGCCCGGGGAAGGAGGTGCAGGACCGGACAAGGACGCCCTTTGCAGCAAGCCGTTCAACCGCCTCGTCGCCGGTCAGGGGCGAAACATCGATCATGACGAAGTTTGCATCCGAGGGAAACGTACGGAACGGCACCTCTTCGAGGAACCGGCTTCTCCACCGCCGGACGTGATCGCACGTCTCGCGCACCCGGTCGGTGTCGGCGAGAGCCGCGGCCGCTGCCGCGAGGGAGACCGAGTTTAAGGCAAACGGTGTCGCCGCCCGGTGGTAGAAGGGTTCCAGCCACCCCGGGACGAAGGCGTAGCCGACCCGCATCCCGGCGAGGGCGAAGATCTTTGACATCGTCCGCCCGAGGACCAGGTTCTCGTGCCGCCGCATAAGAGGGCGATAGTCGATGCCTGAAAACTCGACGTAGGCGTTGTCGAGGAAGAGCAGCCCCTCCATCCCCTCGAGGATCTCTTCGACCGCCTCCGGCGTGACCGAGTTTCCCGTGGGGTTGTTCGGGGAGCAGAGGAAGGCAAGTTTTGCCCCCCGGCAGGCCTCGATGAAGGCCGTTGTGTCGACCGAGAAGTCCTCACGGCGGGGGATGCTCACGACCCGGGCGCCGTGCGCCGCGGCCGCAAGCCCGTAGAAGGAGAAGGTCGGGGTCGAGACGACCACCGCCTCCCCAGGCTCGACGACCGTCCGGATCACCGTCTCGATGACGCCGTCCATGCCCACACCGGTGACGAACCGGTAGTCGCCGTGGTAGCGCCGGAGCGCTTCGACGAGGGGCGCCGCCCGCGTGTCCGGGTAGCGGTTCGCTGCCTGGAGCGCTCTGCTCGCCGCTTCAATCACGGCGGGCGAAGGCGGGCGGGGGTTCTCGTTGCTTGCGAGGCGAGCCACCCGGTCGATGCCGTGCTCCCGCGCAACATCCTCTGCTGACTTGGCGTAGGAGTACCCCGCCGCGCCCGCATAACACGCTCTAATCAAGCGCCGCATTGATGACACCGACGGCTGTATCGATCTCCTCGTCCGTGATCACCAGCGGCGGGATCAGCCGGAGGTTCCCGTCAGCGGCACAGTTGACGAGCACCCCGTTCTCGGCGCAGATCCGCTGCACCTCAGGGCACCGGTCGCCGACCGATATGCCTATCATCAGGCCGCGGCCCCGTGGGTTGTGGGAACTGAGCCCCTTTATGAACCGTTCGCCCTTCGCCGGAACGTCGGGGAGGACCTCCTCGATGACGCCGATGGTGGCGAGCGCCGCAGCGCAGGCGAGCGGCCCTCCGGCAAAGGTGCTCCCGTGCTCACTCTTCCCGAACTCAAGCCCCTCGCGGGCGACGAGCGCGCCGATGGGGAACCCGCTTGCAAGCCCTTTTGCGAGCGTGACGATGTCGGGGGCAACACCGGTGTGCTGGATGGCAAGCCACTTCCCGGTCCGGCCCATCCCGGTCTGCACCTCATCGACGATCATCAGCGCGCCGGCATCGTCGCAGATATCCCTGATGCCCCGGAAGAAGTCGTCCGGCGGGATCAGGACGCCCGCTTCGCCCTGGATAGGCTCGACGAAGACCCCGGCGGTATCCTTATCGACGACCTCTGCGAGGGCGTCCAGGTCCCCGTAGTCCACGAAGGTACAGGCGGGCGAGAGCGGCTCGAACGGCTCCCGGATCGCGGGTTTGTGGGTGACGGCGAGCGACCCGCAGGTCCTGCCGTGGAACCCGTGAACGAACGCGACGAACTTCTCCCGTCCTGTCCTGACGCGGGCGAGTTTTATCGCGCCTTCGTTTGCCTCAGCGCCGGAGTTTGAGAAGAACGCCTTTGAAAGTCCTGTGATCCCCACAAGTTTCTCTGCAAGTTCCGCCTGGTTTGGGACGTAATAGAGGTTCGAGCAGTGGATCAGACGGCGGGCCTGGTCGCAGATCGCCTCTACCACCGCGGGGTGGCAGTGGCCGGTGCTGCAGACCGCAATCCCTGCCACACAGTCGATGTATTCCCGTCCCTGGTCGTCCCAGACGCGCGACCCCGCACCGCGGACGACCTTCATCGTCCGGCCGAACGCGGGCATGTAATAACGTGCATCAAGCACCCGTGAATCTTCTGTCATATCTCTCTCACTCATACTCAATCGTCGCCGGGGGTTTTGGGGTGACGTCGTAGACCACCCGGGCGACGCCCGGGATCTCGGAGGTGATCCGGGAGACCATCCGGGTGAGGGTGTCATAGGGCAGGAGCAGGGGTTCGGCGGTCATGCCGTCCCTGGACTCGATGGCCCGGACCGCAACGATCCAGCCGTGGAGCCTGACGTCGCCCTTCACCCCGGTCCCGAGACCGAGGAGCGCCGCAAAGCACTGCCAGGGGCGGAACTCTTCCACCAGGCACTCCTCGACGATGGCGTTTGCCTCCCGGACGATCGCGACCTTCTCCCTCGTCACTTCCCCGAGCATCCTGACGGCGAGCCCCGGCCCCGGGAAGGGCATCCGGTGCTGGATCTCCGCCGGGAGCCCAAGCCCGCCTGCCACCTCACGAACCTCGTCCTTGTAGAGGTCGGCAAGCGGTTCGATGACGTCCTTGAACTTGATATCAAGGGGCATGCCTCCCACGTTGTGGTGGCTTTTTATGCCCCCCTCGCTCTCGATGCGGTCCGGGTAGATGGTCCCCTGCAGGAGCATCGTCGCTCCCGTCCGCTTCGCCTCCCGCTCGAAGATCCTGATGAACTTCTCGCCGATGACCTTACGCTTCTCTTCGGGATCGGTGACGCCTTTGAGCGCCTCAAAGAACTCGTCGCCTGCATCCACGACGCGGAGGTTCATATCCGAGAAGAGGGACCGTATCCGCTCGGTCTCCCCCTTCCGCATGAGGCCGGTATCGACGTATATCGGGATGAGCGCATCACCGATGGCACGGGCGGCGATGCCTGCACAGACAGACGAGTCCACGCCGCCGGAGAGTGCCATCACGACCTTCTCTTCACCGGCAGCATCCCGTATCCGCTGGATCGCTTCATCGATAAATTTCTCAACGTTTACCATTCTGTTATTTCACCTGGCCCTGAGTCGTTGTCTTATTCTTCTTGCACGCGGCCACAAAGCCGATATAGGGTGGAGAGGGGTTTGTCGGGCTCGATTTGAACTCCGGATGGAACTGTGTGGCGAGGTAGAAGGGGTGGTCGGGGAGTTCGCAGACCTCCATCCGGTCACCACAGGTCCCTGTGAAGACGAGACCGGCGTCTTCGAGGCCGCTGATGAACTCCGGGTTCACCTCGTAGCGGTGGCGGTGCCGCTCCACGATCGAGGTCGTATCGTAGAGATCGGCAACCATCGTGCCCTCCTTGAGAGTGACGCTACAGTTCCCAAGACGCATCGTCCCGCCGAGGTCTGAGACCTCCTCCTGTTCGGGGAGGATGGCGATGACGTGTGTCCCGGCCCCCATCTCCTCACTGGTGGCGTCACTGATACCGAGGACATGCCGCGCATACTCGACCACCGAGAGCTGGAAGCCGAGGCAGAGGCCGAGGTAGGGTCTCTTGTTCTCACGCGCATACCGGATCGCCTGGATCTTGCCCTCAACGCCGCGCTTGCCGAATCCTCCCGGGACCAGGATGCCGTCGACGTCGGCGAGGTCCTTAGGGCTGAACGTCTCTGCATCCAGCCACCGTATGTCCACCTCGGTGGAGAGCGCTCTTCCGGCATGCTTGAGCGACTCTTTGATGGACATATAGACGTCCTCGATCCCGTACTTGCTGACGATGGCGACCGTCACCCGGTTCGTGTACTCCTGCGAGACGACCCGGTACCATGCGGTGTCCGGCTCCCTGTTCTCGATGGACAGGTAGTTGCAGACGACCTCCGCAATCCCCTCCTTCTCCAGTTCCACCGGGATCTGGTAGATGTCGGGGACGTCTTTTGCGGAGATCACGGCCTTTGCCGGGACATCGGTGAAGGCGGATATCTTCTTCTTCGTCTGCTGGCCGATCACCTCGCTGCTCCTGCAGACGATGATGTCGGGCTGCAGCCCGAGTTCCCGGAGCGCCTTGACCGAGTGCTGCGTGGGTTTGGTCTTGAGGTCTCCCATGGCGTCCACCGGGACCAGGGTGACGTGGACCAGGACCATATCCTCCGGCGCAAGTTCGCCGTGCATCTGGCGGACTGCTTCCAGAAAAGGCATGCTCTCGATGTCGCCGACTGTGCCGCCGACCTCCACCAGGCAGACCTCAGCCACCCTGCCGCCGTTGATCTCTTCCCGTGCCGCACAGCTGATGCGGTGCCTGATCTCGTCGGTGATGTGGGGGATGATCTGGACGGTCGCACCAAGGAAGTCTCCGCGCCGCTCTTTCTCGATGACGCTCCGGTAGACCTTCCCTGTCGTGATGTTATGGATCGACTTGAGGTTGATGTCCAGGAACCGTTCGTAGTTGCCGAGATCGAGGTCGACTTCTCCGCCGTCGGAGAGGACGAAGACCTCCCCGTGCTGGGCGGGGTTCATGGTGCCGGCATCGATGTTCAGGTAGGGGTCGATCTTGACTGCCGTTACCTCGTAGCCGCGATTTTTCAGGAGGCGGCCGATGGACGCGGTGGTGATGCCTTTCCCGAGTCCGCTCATGACGCCGCCGGTTACAACGATATACTTCAAACTCTCGTTCCCCTCCGGTTGTTCCAGAGTCTCTATCTCATGTATGTGATCTTTGGTATTGAGAATGTATTGTTCCGGCATTCCCGGCAGAATCGCCGCCGGCGGGATGCCGGATTCTGTCGGGTCTCCGCCGCGGTGTTACCTTGCGATGACGGCAAACGATGCCGACGTCCGGGAGAGAAGCGTACCGTCTGCTGCGCTCCTGACTTCTCCGTCCGCAAACGCCACCCGGCGCCCTTTCCTGATGACCCTGCCGGTGGCGGTGACCGTCCCGGTATTGACGCCTTTTATGAAACTGGTGTGCTCGTCGATCGTGGCGATCTCTTCGTTGTCGGCAAGAAGCGTGTAGAGCGCAAGCGCGATCGCCTCGTCCGCAAGCGCCACGTAGACCCCGCCCTGGAGCCAGCCGGCGCCGTTGAGCATATCTGGCCTGACATCCATGGAGAGGCGCGCCTGCCCGTCCCCGAATTCATCTACAACAATCCCCATCATCGTGAAGAAGGGATTGGCATCCCTTCCGACCCGTTTTATATCGTCGATGTAGCCCACGCGCTTCACACCTGATTGCGAGAGATTTCGGGAGCCGCCGGGATAAGCGTTACGAATGGGGCTGCCCTTCTGGGGAGAGGTCTGCTTCACCCGTGCGACCTCTCGCTGCGTCTCATGGGTCTTGGAACGGTTGAGCACTGCACCAGAATGACACAAACCACCCGGCAGGCATCGTATCACCACAGTTGATGTGGAGGCGCCTCCTATCTCACATTCATGCAACAGGACGAAGAACTCAAAGAGATGCTCCGGGATCTCGTCTGGCTCAACGCCGTGATAGCCACCGAACTGATCCAGATCACCGAGAACACCTCCATGATCCTCCGAAAGACCGCGCCGCCGGAGGCTTGCATAACCGAGCACGCGGCCCTGCGCGCAACAGCGCTCGATATCGCCGACCGCTACAGGCCAGGCACGACGCTCAGGCAGCACGTCGAGAAACACCAGTGACGTGCTCTCCGGGGACTCCCGTGAGGTGCGGCCTTCAAGTGGGACCGGTGAGGGCCGGATCGCCGCGTGCTCGGCTATGCATGAACAGACTGACCCTCCGGCCTGCCCCCCGAGAGCGATACCGGGGCCGAACTCCACCAAAAATAGTAGTGCAGGGATGGGGGTGCTCAAACCACCTCTCCGGTCTCCGCTTCCCCCGGCGTTACATTCAGGTCTGCCGGAGGCGGTTGTTCACCGGTTTCTGTCTCTTCTGGAGTAATTGGCGTCTCCTCCGGCGTCATGGTCTCTTCCACCGGCGGGGTGCCCTCCTCTTCTGGGACCACTTCGACCAGCCCTGCGTTCCGCGTCACCGTCCCGGACAGCGCAACGTCAAACGTATCGGTCGTGCCGGTCGCGGGGTCGACGTCACTCCCTGATCCGGGTGCGGTGAATCCAAACCCCTCCGGCAGCGTAAACCGGAGGAGGTAGGTTCCCGGCTCGTCGACGTTGAAGGTATACCCGCCGTCGTCTCCCGTGGTTGTCGTGCCGGCCGGTGCACCGTCAGCACCCACGAGTTCCACGCCGAGACCCGGGATACCGGGCTCACCTGCGTCCCGTGCGCCGTTGGCGTTGGTGTCGTCCCAGGCGGTGCCGGTGACGATACCGGGCTCCAGCGGGGGCGGGGCCTCTACGACCACCCCGGCATCCCGGGTGAGGTCGTCACCGGTGAGTTCAAACGGTCCGGTTCTCCCTGTCTCCGGGTCTGCGTCGCTATCGAGAGGATCGTCGCCCGCGTTCGGCGTCGTGAATGCGACCCCCTCAGGCAGGACGAACTCGAGGATGTAGGTCTGCCCGACCCTTCCCTGCAGGGCATACCTGCCGTCGTCCCCGGTGGTCGCCTCAAGTGCAGTTCCGGCATCGTCTGTGACCGGGCTCCCCTCTGCGTCCAGGAGTCTCACGGTGACGCCCCCAAACCCGGTTTCTCCGTCGTCCTGGATGCCGTTTGCATCTGTGTCGTTCCAGACAAAGTCGCCGATGGTTGCACGCTCAGGGACGGCCCCCGCATCACGGGTGACCTCTGTCTCGTCCCGGGTGAGTGTGAAGTTCTCTGTCCTGCCGGTCGCGGGGTCGGCGTCGCTGTCGAGGGTGTCATCGCTGCCCTGGTCTGCGGCCGTGAAGGTGTAGCCCTCCGGCAG
>NZ_DAQR01000042.1:0-9074 GCF_002502935.1 Methanoculleus sp. UBA413 | reverse complement strand
AGGCCGGGCGGGGTGGGGGTTTGTGAGTACCGCCTTGTGCGGGGAGGGGGCGTGCCCCCTATGAAATCAGTACCCCCGAGGCGATTCCCACCACGGTCCACTGCCCGAGGCGAGCTTGGGGAATCGGTCGCTTTCCTGCGTACAGCCTCCCGCTCTGCCCATGGATTCTCCCACGCGGCTTTCCGCGAGAGGCTGGTGTTCCATACCAGAACCCGCAAAATAAGATGCAATGCTCCATTAGTAGCCTTCCGGCAGCGCCGCCGCGCGCTACATGGCAGAGGAGGGGGCTGGCATGCTAGATTCCTGGCTTCGTTATCCTGCTTGAGCGGGCGATAGGCATGCCCGGGAGCCCTGGTATCAGGAATATCATTCTCTTTGGGGGACGCCTGAGGTAAGTCCCGCGGTGTGGACCGGAAGCATTATTATCCCCGGGTTCGTCCGGTGCCACGTCACCGGGAGGTGAGTGAATTGGTCGATGTTGTCAAACTCGATGGCAGGAGAGAACCGTTTGTGCGGGAGAAGGTCACCGTGAGTGCGATGAAAGCGGGTGCGCCGCCGGAGGAGGCCCGGAAGATCGGGGAGGCGATCGAGCGGGTCGCCTACGACGGTATGCCCTCCGGCGAGATCCGGGACCGGGTGCTCGAGCAACTCCGCGACCGGAACCCGGAATGGGAGCAGAACTGGCTCATGTACGACCGTGCCGTGAAGAAGCGCGGTGCGGCGGCGGTCGCGGGTCTGCCCGCCCGCTGAGATTAACCATTTTTGCGTGACATTGTCCCGGTCCGGGTGATTGGAGGCTCCTGGTGTCTGGTTGCTGCCGCCAAGGGGGAGTGGATTCTCCCCCACCCCAGTGGTGGTAGTCACCACGGTCCACTGCGTGGGATGATGCGGGGAAAATGCCTACTTCATCCATGCAGTCTCTCACCGCGCTTCACGGAGTTTCACCAGGTACCCGGGGCACTCCCCCCGGGATCCCCACCCTGCCGAAAGAAAACTATAACTACCAATCCGCGCCCACAGCTGTGTTGTATAGTCATATGCCGCCCGGAAACGGCAGAACGGGGACGGTTATAACCTGGCCGCTTTCATTTTGATCACCGATACCGGGCACATCTGGCAATCAGCATTCACAGAAAGGCACGATGTCCTACCCGCCCAGTAAAACGGTCCCGATTTTACCCGGGACCCGCGGCGTGGGCGCGCCAGCAGGCGATATGTATGCCAACAAGTGACTCAGAAGACGATATACCCTCTAATAACCAGAAAGATACAGAAGGAACACAGATACTCCTCGCCGATCCGAAAGCCGCGATCCTCAGGCTATCCCTGCCGATGATGGTCGCGATGACCCTCATGACCCTCTACAACGTCGTCGACGCGTTCTGGGTCTCGGGCCTCGGTGCCGATGCTCTTGCTGCTGTCGGGTTCTCATTCCCGCTCTTCATCATCACCATCGGGCTAGCCAGCGGCCTCGGCACCGGCGGTGAAGCAGCCCTCGCACGGATGATCGGCGCTCGTGATAGAATTGGCGCGAGCAGCGTCGCCATGCACACGATCCTCCTGATGACCATCCTCGCCGTCGCCGTCACCATCCCGCTCTCCCTCTTCGCAGAGGATATCTTCGTCCTCATGGGGGCGGGCAGTGCCGCCGGTCTTGCCACCGAGTACGCCAGAGTCCTCTTCCTCGGGACATTCGCCCTCCTCTTCGGCGAGGTCGCCTACGCGATCCTGCATGGGGAGGGTGATGCAAAACGGACCATGTATGCGATGGCGGCCGGCGCTGTGGCAAACATCGTCCTTGACCCGCTCCTGATCTACACCCTCCACATGGGGATCGCAGGTGCGGCCTGGGCAACCATCCTTGCAGAGGTCATCTCCGCCGTCCCGATGGCCTACTGGCTCTTTGTGAAGAGGGACACCTACGTCTCCCTCTACCTCAGGGAGTTCGCCCCCGACCCCGTGATTACACGCGAGATTCTGCAGGTCGGCTTCCCTGCCGCCGCCGAGCAGGTGGTGCTCGCCCTGATGACGCTGTTCTTAAACGGCATCGTCGTCCTCATATCGAGCACCGACGGCGTCGCCATCTACTCAGTCGGGTGGCGGGTCGTGAGTATCGGCTTAACCCCGATCCTCGCCATCTCGACGGCGGTGGTCGCGGTCACCGGTGCCGCCTACGGGGCGCGGGCATACGCCAAGATGGAGTCAGCCCTCCTCTTTGCCGTCAGGCTCGGGCTCGGCATCGGCGTGGGACTTGCCGTAGCCACGTTCGCCTTCGCTCCCCAGATAGCCGCAATCTTTGCGGGATCGGGCGACGCCTCAGCGATCGTCCCGGGACTGACAGCCTTCCTCAGGGTCATGAGCCTCGTCTACCCGATGGTCGGGTTTGGGCTCATCTCAGCATCGTTCTTCCAGGGGACCGGCCTCGGCGCACGTTCCCTTACGATCACGGTCCTGCAGAGCGTCGTGCTCTCGACCCTCTTTGTCTGGGTCTTTGCAATCGAACTCGGGTTCGGCCTTTCCGGCGTCTGGTGGGGTGTTGCCGCAGGCAACGCTGTCGGTGCGATGCTCGGGTACGCCTGGGCACGCCGGTATACAGCAGGGCTCAGGGTCGGGCAGGCAACGGCCGTGCCGGCATAAATAGCGGGGCGCCCCGGCCCCCTTATCCCGAACCCCTCACAGTGACGTGTGGGCAGTCAAAGGAGTCAACGGGGCGTCACTCTTCATACTCATCGTACTCGTCAGTTCCCGTGTGCACCACTTCCCGTAGTGTGAACCGGAACGCCGCCCCCAGGTCCGGCCTCCCGGAAACCCGGTCCTCAACCCAGATCCGGCCGCCGTAACGCGTAACAAGCGTCCCGACGATGTAGAGACCAAGCCCCTCCCCATACCCCTGGCTCCTGCCCTGCTGGAACCGGCGGAAGATCGTCTCTTTCGCGCCGTCAGGAATACCGGGGCCGGTATCCTCCACGGTCACCACCACCGTGTGATCGTCATCGGGACAATCCTCCACCCGGATCATGACCCGGGCGTCCGGTCCGCCGAACTTGATGGCGTTATCGATGAGGTTCGTAAAGATCTCGGGCAGAAGGTCATCTGCCTGGACCTCTGCCGTGGAATCCTCGAACGAGACGTCCGCTTCCGGGATACGGTCGAGTTCAGCCCTGATCACGTGGCTGAGATGGACCGGTTTAAGGTCGGGCGGCTCCAGGTGGATGCGCCGGATGGTCGCGACGTTCTGAAGGATGCCGGTGCTCTTCCTGACACTCTCCCTGAGTTTCTTCGCATACTCTGCAGCGTCTTCCTCCAGCATATCGATCAGGAGGTCGCAGTAGAGGCTCGCGACGTTCCCTGCGTTCTTGATGTCGTGGGTCATGATGTCCAGGTAGAGGTTTGTCTCGCGGTGGGCCGCCTCCAACCGTTTGTGGAGCATGCTCCGGAGGACACCTGAGCCGATCTCTCTCCCGATCGCTTCAAGAAGGTGGCGCTCCTCATCCTCAAGCCCCTGCCTTCCCTTGCTTCCCACAAACAGCGCACCGACAACGACCGACTCCGCAAGGATCGGGATGCAGGCAAGGGCAGACACCCCGAGCGATGCGAGGATCTCCTCCTCGACCGTGCCGGGCTTACTGCGCATTTCGATGTAGCGCGGCTGTCCGGCGATAAAGACAAAGTTCCAGGGCCAATGATGGACCTTTATCGCCCTGTTGCGGGAGAGATATCTCTTCGGGACGGCGTGGTGGCAGCGTGTGAGTGCCAGCGTCCGCTCCGGGTTGAGGAGGTAGGTCAGCCCCACATCGAAGACGAGCAGGTCCAGGGTCTTTGAGAGCGAAGTCTCAAGCAGTTCATCAAGCGAGAGGGACGATGCAGATACCCCCATAATCTGGTTGAGGATCTGAAGCTGCCTGTTTGCGGAGAGCAGCCCTTCGTTTGTCCTTTTCCGGCTCGTAACGTCCTGGATGGTCCCCTGGATGAGAACGGGCGTGCCGTCCTCGTTGCAGATGTTCTGGACAAATTCCCGGACCCACCTGGTTGTGCCGTCCTTTCGCACGACCCGGTAGACCTGGTCGGTGGAGAAGCCCGTAACCGCCTGCAGGCGGGCGGCGCTCTCCTGGAGGCGGGGGCGGTCATCCGGGTGCACGATCGCATCCCAGCGCACGGTCCCGGTGAGGAACTCACCCGCGGTATACCCGGTGATCGCCTCGACAGCACCATGGAAGAAGACGGGTTCAGAATCTACTCTCGTCTGGTAGGCTATACCCTGGAAGTTCTGGACGAACGAACGATACCGCTCCTCACTCTCACGGATCTGGCTCACCTCGTTCATCCTCCTGATGGTTCTGCCGAGCATATCCGCCGCAACCTGCAGGAGGTACTGCTCCCCGGCGTTGAAGACGTCCTCCGGGCGCGGCGAGGGTTCTGACAGGTAGGCAACTTCTATACTTCCCACCCTTCGCCTGTTCACCCGGATATCCACGGTAATCTTTCCGGGTGTCTCCCGGTAGCGATGGGTGTATACAGCACCGTCGTGCGTGATGCGGACACCCATCCGTTTGGGGTGGGGAAACCCGGACGGGAGGACCCGGGCGACCTCGCAGAAGAGTTCCGCGGGAGGGATACCGGGGGTATCGATCAACCGGGAGATCCTGTGCAGCGCCCGGACCCCTCGTTGATCTTCGCAGCCCCCCGGGAGCGGCGACGCATTGTCCACCTTCCGGCCGGTGACGTCTCGCATCCGGAGCACCCACATCCCCATGAAGGGTTCCTGTTCTATCTTCTGGCTGGAATAGACAAACCGCTGTTCCTCCCCCCGTGCGTTCTGCACTGGGAGTTCAAGACCCGGCACCTCAATCCCATCACGCACCGCGGCGAGGAGTCCCCGGGCGCTCTCGTGCTCCCGCAGGAGCGGCACCAGGTGCGTATCGAGAACCAGGGGTGCATCACACCCCAGGATCTCTTCCTCAGAGGTCGATAGGATATCCGCAACATAGGCGTTTACCCAGGTCACCTGCATATCCCGGTCGAGCACGAGAACTCCCACACCGGGCTCGTCGAGGATCTGAAATGCCCGCTCAGGGTGGGCGGATACTGGATCCGTTACGCTCATATGAGAATTCTGCCCCCTTGAAGTAATTATCGCGTGAAAATTATATTCATAAAATCATCTCCCGGGTGATAAGAGATTTGCGGTTACAGCCAGCCTGAACACTGATAATCAGCAGTTTCACCGGCAATGCAAACGCTATTATGATCCTCCTGGGGGCCTGATTCTGTCTTTCGCCGCCTCTCACCACCCTGCTCCTCCGGCGGGCCCGCTCAACTCCCCTAACCCCTATGCTCCTGCGGGCATCATCGGCCCCGGCAGTAATTCTTAAAGACTACCGTGTAACCAGAGCCCCTGCCATGAAGACTATGCTGACTGTTGTCGCCCTGCTCCTGCTTGTGAGCCTCACCGCGGGCTGTACCGAGGATGCGGGAGACCGGACACCCCCGCTTACAACGATGCCGGCGCTGGAGGTGCGGTCCGGTGCCTTCGCGAACGGCACATCGATACCTGTCCGGTATACCTGCGACGGGGAGGACATATCACCGCCGCTCTCCTGGAGCGGTGTGCCCGACAGTGCGGAGAGCCTTGCCCTGATCATGGATGACCCTGATGCACCGGGAGGAACCTTCACCCACTGGGTTGTCTACAACATCTCCCCGGAAGAGAACGGGCTTGCGGAGGGACTGCCCCGCGAGCAGCAGCTTCCCGGGGGTCCGCGCCAGGGAAACAGCAGTTTCAGCACCGCTGGCTACGGCGGGCCGTGCCCTCCTCGCGGGGCGGCGCACCACTATATCTTCCACCTCTACGCGCTCAATGTGAGCCCGGATCTCCCCAAAACCTCCGACCGGCCGGCCCTTGAGGCGGAGATGCAGGGGCACATCGTCGCCGAAGGGGTGCTCGTAGGAACGTATCGCCGGTAAGGAGGACGTTACAGGCCGGTGTGCGGCAGAGATGGAGCGGGGCGTTGCGGCCCCCTTCCCGGGCGGCGAAGAGCCACGTTCCACAGCCCGGGGAAAGGCCTGCATCATCCGGGCAGCCGCAGATAGCATCTCATGACCGTTTCCGGCTATCCCGGACAAAAAAAGAGTATCAGATCTTTTCTAACCGGCGGTTCACCTCGCCCCAGTTTGCGACGTTCCAGAACGCGTCGACGAACTGGCCCCGGTTGTTCTTGTAATCGACGTAGTAGGCGTGCTCCCATACGTCGAGCACCATCAGGATCTGGAACGTCGGGTAGACATTGTTGTTGTGCTTTTCGATCTGCATTATCATCGGGCGGTCTGTCATGGTGCAGTATGCCAGTGCTGCCCAGCCCGAGCCCTCGACGCTCGCGGCTGCCTTCGAAAACTCCGCCTTGAACCGGTCAAACGAGCCCCACTCCCGGTCGATCAGGTCCGCGAGAGCGCCGCCCGGGGTTCCGCCGCCGCCCTTACCGGCCGGCGCCATGCCCGGCCAGAAGAGGGTGTGCAGGATGTGGCCGCCGATGTTGAACGAGAGTTCCTTCAGGAGCGCTTTCATATCGACGTCGGTTCCTTCCCGTCGCGCCTTCTCCAGTCTCTCAAGGTTCGCATTCGCCCCAGTCACGTAAGCCTGGTGGTGCTTATCGTGGTGCAGGGAGAGTTGCTCCTTTGAGATATGCGGCTCAAGGGCATCTGGCGCGTAGGGCAGGGGTGGCAGTTCATACTTCTTCAGCGATTCTGTGACTATCTTCTGTGCAGTCATAGCTATCATTTCAAAAGATGAGGAGGATCTATTTCATGGTGCCGGTCCAGGCTCGGCCCCGCACAGGATCCTTCCTTCCTGTCTCCGGGTGCCGGAGAATGGTCGGGCACGCTATCGTGGTATACAGGTCTCCTGGAAATCTCATCTGGCGGCTTTTATCCTCAAAAACCCCGTTTCGTCCTTCCAGATTCCTGGAACGGTGGTGCAATCCTGACCGTAAGGGTTAAGTGCGCTGGTACGGTGGATGGTATCGACTGCCTCGCGTGCACTGTTGCACAGAAAAGCCGGCCTTGATCTCCCCGGTCCCGGGCCTGACGGTGACCGGACCTGCCGGGAGGCATCCCGCATATCTCACTACCCGATAACGGTGAACCCCCTATGAGGACGGCAGCACGTATCTCGCTCTTTACCGCCACGCTCATGGTGCTGATCATACTCGTTCTCTTTCGGGATCTTCACCTCATACTCATCGAGGCCGGGTGGGGTTTCTTCGCGCGGGTGCTCTCTCTTCTCCTGGTCGCTGTCGCCCTCTTTGGTGTGATCCAATTCGTAAGCTACGCCGACCACCTCCTACGGTCATTCTATGCCTATCCCGGACGCCCCATGCTGCCGCCGCGAGAGAGGGGGCCTGCTGCCTCCCGCATCGCCGTATTCATCCCGGTCTACAACGAGGATCCGTGCGTGGTCGAGTCCTGTGTCCGGGCATGTACGGGGATCGCCTACCCGGAGGTCTGCATCTACCTCCTCGATGACTCCGCCGATCCGCAGAAGCGCATGGCGATGCAGGAGATCGGCCGTAAATACTGCCTTCGCTACATTCACCGCGGCCACCGGCAGGGCTTCAAGGCAGGGGCAATCAACCACGCCCTCGCTCTCCTCAACAGCGACACGCCGTATCTCCTGGTGATCGACGCTGACCAGAAAGTAAAACCAACGATCCTTGCCGAACTCGTCCCGCTCCTTGAGGCCGACCCGGGCGTATCCTTCATCCAGACTCCCCAGTTCTTCCGATCGGAGCCGCATGACCCGATAAGCGTCACGTTCTCATACCAGCAGCATATCTACAACAAGCATGTCTGCCGGGGACTCTCTGTCAACAATACCGCCATGCTGACCGGTTCAAACTGCATCTTCCGGGTGAGCCACCTCATCGCTATTGGGGGGATGGATGAGACGTGTATCGCCGAGGATATCGCCACCGCCTTTGCGTTCCATCTCCGGGGATACCGCGGGATATTTCTCGATACCGTATATGCGGAAGGTATCGCGCCGCCGAACCTTGCGGCCTACTTCACGCAACAGTTCCGCTGGGCATACGGCAACACCCGGCTCCTCGGGACGATTCTCCGACAGATCATAAGGTGCCCACGGTGCATGGCCCCGTTGCAGTGGCTCGAGTTTGTCGTGATCGTCTCGATCTACCTCTTTGGCGGGATGAACGTTGCGCTCTTCCTCCTCCCCGTCGCCACGCTGCTCTTCGGCATCCCGATCCTGCCGGTCTGGCTCCCTCTCGTCTTTGCCGTGGTGCTGATCGTGGTGATCGCGATCCAGGTCATCATCAGCATCCGTGAGCGGCACTACTCCCTGCGCGACCTGGCACTCTCGCAGGCGATCTTCAACAGCCTTGCATTTGTCTACAGCCGGGCGATCTGGTACGCCGTCTCGGGGAAGCAGGTGCCGTTTGTCGTGACGCCCAAGGTAGCATCACAGTCCACCGGCCGGTCCCGTGTCAGGATTACGCCGGTCCTCATCGTGATTGCGGCCGTCCTGGTCTCGATGCTTGCCGGCACCGCGAGGCTTATCTCGGGTGGGTTGGACGCCGGTATGGCAATCCCGCTCTTCTGGGCCTGCTATACGCTGGTCGTCCTCTCATCGTTCCTGGTGGTCTGGAGGAGGGATGCGAAGAAAGCGCCTGGGAAGCGGTATGGGCTGACCCGGCGGTAATGGTTCAATGGGATCTAAAATTTCGCATAAAAATCCTCTCAAAATTTGAAACGGAGTTCAGTTTGCTGCGCTCTAAAATGCGACATACCAGCGGTGAATCGTCCTACGGGATTTTTCATCGGTTGCGCCTGTGGCCGAACGCGGCCTCATCGGCGTTTTCCATAATAACCTCCCCGGTTTGGGCAACGGGGGTCCTGGCTCTGTTCCATCACGCCTGGGCACGGCTTTTGTGGGGAGGGGGCTCGCCCATATGCGCTAACGTTCGGTATGGAGACTCGTGAGGATACCGTCCAATCCAGGAGACGAACGTCGGTTTCGGGCACTATTGGTGGTCTGCGGGCAATCGTCCAGTTCTCCTGATCCT
>NZ_DAQR01000005.1:370-6447 GCF_002502935.1 Methanoculleus sp. UBA413 | reverse complement strand
GGCTGTAACAATGGGTATTAAAACTGAGGTTAATAAGCTCCGTCATTGTTTCAGCTTTTTCGCCATAAGCAGCCCCCGAGGCGATTCCCACCACGGTCCACTGCCCGGGTGAGGCGGGGGATACTTCGCGTTCACCAGAACCGACATGGGGGTTCAACCGAGCTTGCACCTCGCCGATAGCCAACCCGGAACGCAGTGCACCCATGGTTGCGTTCGCGCCAATGGGGGGAGACCCCCACCTCGGTCCCCTCCCCCGAGGTGATAGCCACCACGGCCCACTGTATTGGGATAGACCGGGGAAAGGCTGGTTTTATGCGTGCAGCCTCTCGCATAGCCTCATGAGCGTTTCGTACAAAATAGGATCGAGTCCGCCCGCGGGGGCAGTCACTCCCGTGGTGTCGTCCTGATATGCTCCTCTGCCGCCGCGGTCGTCTCCCGGCCCTGGGGGGTCCGCTTGATGAACCCGATCTGGATCAGGTAGGGTTCATAGACCTCCTCGACCGTCCGCACCTCTTCCCCGACCGAGATCGCGATCGTCTTGACCCCCACCGGGCCACCGCCGAAGTCGTACGCGATCACCGAGAGGATTCTTCGATCGAGGTCGTCCAGGCCCAGTCGGTCGATCCCGAGCATGGTCAGCGCAAGGTCGGCGGTCTCTCCGTCAATGCTTCCGTCCCCCCTGACCAAGGCAAAGTCACGCACCCGCCGGAGCAGGCGGTTTGCGATCCTGGGTGTTCCGCGGCTCCGTTTTGCTATCTCGAGCGCGCCTTCGGGGGTGATCAGGGTCTGCATGATCCCGGCGCTCCGCTGGACGATTGCTGCCAGGTCCCCGACCTCGTAGAGGTTGAGCCTGAAGATGAACCCGAACCTGTCCCTGAGTGGAGACCCGAGCAGCCCGACCTTTGTCGTCGCACCGACCAGGGTGAACTCCTCAAGCGGGAGCTGGACAGACCGTGCTCCGGGCCCCTCGCCGATCATCACGTCGATGCAGGAGTCCTCCATCGCCGGATAGAGGATCTCCTCGACCACCGGGTTTAAGCGGTGGATCTCGTCGATGAAGAGGACGTCGCCCCGGTTGAGCGCCGTCAGCTGGGCGGCAAGGTCGCCCGGCCGGTCCAGCACCGGGCCGGTGGTGGTCCTGATCGCCACCCCCATCTCGCGGGCGATGATCCGGGCAAGCGTCGTCTTCCCAAGGCCCGGCGGCCCGGAGAAGAGGATATGGTCCAGGGATTCGCCGCGTTTCTTTGCTGCCGCGATAGCGATGGCAAGTGTCTCTTTCACCTGGGGCTGACCCACGAACTCGTCGAACCGTGCCGGCCTGATCGTGGCGTCATCGACCTCTTCCGGCAGGGTGGCGGGTGAGGTGATGCGTTTCGTCATGGTCGCTCCCGCAGGCGGGTGAGAGAGGCCCGGATCAGGTCCTGCACCGTCGGGGCGGGCAGGTCGGCGATGACGGCGTTGACCGCTTCCTCTGCCTCGCGCTCAGAGAACCCGAGCGATACCAGGGCGCTCACCGCGTCGCAGGCCTCGGCCCGGCTCCTGCCGCCGGGCAGCGTCGCCGCACATTTCTTCATCTTGTCTTTCAGCTCCAGGATCAGGCGTTTGGCGCTCTTCGGCCCGATCCCCGGGATCCGGGTAAGCACTTTTTCGTCGTCGCTTAAGATCGCGATCGCGAAATCCTCAAACGAGATCCGCGAGAGGATGTTCATGGCGGTCTGGGGGCCGATCCCGGTGACACCGATCAGGATGGTGAAGAGTTCTCTCTCCCGCGGGTGGGAGAACCCGTAGAGCTGGATATCGTCGTCACGGACCACCATGTAGGTGTGGACCATGACCCGGCCTTCTGTCGCGACAAGGTCCTGCAGCGTAGGCTCTGTGACCTGGACCCGGTAGCCGACGCCGCCGATATCGATCACCACCCACCGGTCCCCGGTGGATGCCAGTTCTCCTGAAAGATGGGCAATCATGGGTATTACCGCACCATATTGATGTGACAGAGTGCGATGGCGAGGCCGTCCGCGGCGTCGTCCGGTCGGGGGAGTTCCTGCAGGCGAAGAAGCCGCCGCATCATCTCCTGCACCTGGTGTTTGTCGGCACGCCCCGACCCGGTCACCGCCAGTTTGACCTGGTTTGGGGTGTACTCGGTGACCGGGATTCCTCGCTGTTCTGCGGCGAGGAGGATGACGCCGCGCGCTTCACTGACGTGCATGGCAGAGGTGACGTTCCTTGAGAAGAAGAGCTGCTCCATGGCGAGACACTCAGGGGTGTACTCGTCGAGGAGCAGCGAGATCTTCTCGTAGATCTCGAGCAGCCGCCGGGCGGGGCGGTGATTGCTCGGGGTCTCTATGCAGCCGAAGGCGAGGGGGGTCGGGTAGGGGTCGCATCTCCTGAGAACGCCGTACCCGGTTCTCGCCACCCCGGGGTCAATCCCGATCACGATGCCTTCGCCAGGGGGTGCACTCCTCATGCATAGGTACTCGGTTCTCCTGCTAGATACCTATTTCGCGGGTTCTGTGTCGATATCGGGAGCCCTGATCGCCGGGACCGGCACGGGGGCGGACCGGTTTTGGGGTGCAGGGCGACACCGGTCAGGTTCGGCGCTCTCTCCTCTGTGAATGTAAAGAACTCTTCCTTAATTCGGCTGTCAGCGTGGGCTGCAGTCCCTTCGCCGTTATCGCGGCACTCAGAACGGGGCAGCCGGCGAATATCGAGCACGCCGCCGTCGACGAAAAAAGAGGGACCCTGCGGATTATCCTCAGGCCGGAGGCCGAACCCGGACCCAGAGGTGTAGATCCCGGTAACTTGCATCGATCCGGTCAGCGCCCGTGACCGCAGGCCCCGGCACCGTCTCGTTGAAGAGCAGGAACTCGACCCGGTTGTAGTCGGGCGAGGGGACCGAGAAGTTCCAGACCACCTCCCTGGTCTCATTATGGGGCACCGTGAGGGTGAATCGGTCCAGGGGCTTGGCCGCGTGGATCGTCGAGGTGTTTGTCCGGGCTTCAAACGTCTGGTTGAGGAGGAGCGCCTCGACCGTGTAGTTAACCTCCCGGTACTCGTGGTTCCCGACCCCGACGATCAGGGTCTGGCTTCTCCCGGCCCCAAAATCGGTCGGGTAATCGGCGGCCTTCCCGCCCGGCCCGAGGATGTAGAACTCGGTGAAGTGTTCCCCCTCTTTTGGCACCGCGAGGACGTAGGCGGTTGTGGCGACCGCCACGACGATCGAGACCACGAGAAGAGCTGAGAGTCCCCGGTCGAGCGGGGTGCCCTCCGGGTCAAAGAGTTCATTCCGGGCAGAGGCAAGCATCTCCCGGGCCGGAACCGAGAACCGCTCGTCGGCCGGGAGGAGGAGACGCCGGTACCACGCAACGGCGGCCATCGCGAGGGAGAAGAGCGTGAGCGACACAAGGATGGGGTCGAGCCTGATCCCCCAGGGCGTGTAGTTGAGCGCAAGCCCGATGAGGGGGGTGACCGCGATCGAGAGCCCGAATGAGAGCGCGACCCGTTCGATACCGTCAAGGTCGCCCCGTGCCGGAAAGAACGCAGCGATCAGGGCGTAGCCGGGGATGAAGAGAACCATCGCCAGGCCAAAGAGGATCCGAAGGAAACTCTCGTTCAGTACCGGGACGTAGACACAGGAGAGGGTTGCAACTGTTGCGGCCACGATCACGATGAGGTCGCCGGGGGGGTCCCCGGCGGCCTCCAGGATCAGAGGTTTTTGATCTTTATGATCCATGAGAGGTTCTGTCAGCCTCTTCTGCCCCACGCAAGCATCAAGATTGCGCAGGTGAGTACCGGGAGGGGGTTCAGGGGGTGGCTGTTCCGGTGACCTCCTGTCAGGGTAGGCACTTGGGCTGTGATAGTCGCAAACCTCATCCCGGATTTTTCGTCCCTCCTCATCGCGCTCTCTCTCTCTCTCTCTCTTGTCTCGCTTGCCGGGATGGTCCTCTGCCTCCGGGAAGCGGAGAGCGAGTCAACCCGGCAACCCCCTCAACCGGAGCCTAGTGGACTATTTCACCTTATCTTGCGGGTTTTGGTGCGGATCACCAACCGCTCGCGTGAGGCGATGGTGCCCATGCAACAACCATCAGGCTACGCTCTCCGGGCTGCACGCATGAAAACAGTCTGCTCCCCGGACAGTGGACCGTGGTGGGCATCACCCTAGGGCGTGGGGGCAGGGGAGGGGGCTCGCCCCCTCCCCCCGTACGGAAGCCATGCCCGGGGCACAAACAGGGCCATGATTCCCCCACCCGCCAAACCAGGGCAGTTTTCATGGGAAATGTTAGCTGAAATGCTCCACTAGTGCTCGTTGTCATCTAAAACCAAAAAATCCGGCGTCACCTTCACGATCTCCCGCGTGCTTCCGCATGAGGTTGTAGCGGACTCCCCGTCTTCATATGTGGCAATTGGCATTCCACCTCGTGCATCGAAATCTTCAAAATAAAGTGACCCGGTGCATTAGCAACAGCCCTCAGCGCTCCTTCCGGATCAGCCTCCAGTGATACGCCCAGACAACGAGCCCCACCATGACCTGCGCCACGCTCCCGGGGAGACCGGGGTAGTACTGTGGTGCCGGGTAGGGCTGGGGCGCCGGGTAGATGATGACCTCGATTGCGATGGCGATGAGGTCCACGGCACCGACGATCACGACGACAAGCGCGATGAGCGAGATGGCGTAGAGGTAGGCCCGCCACGCGGTCAGACCCTGGAGCGCCATACCTACCCCCTCCTCCGTCTCCCGAGCGCCGCAAACCCGGCGCCGAGGATGCCGGCGGCAGCGAGCGCAGCCCCAAACCCGGGTGTCGGCGAGGGCATCGGCGCACCGCTGCTCTGGACCTTAAACTGCCCGACCTGTGCAGACGGCTCGCCGGTCGGCGCCGGAGTCGGGACCGGGAGAGAGACTGGCGACTGAGCCTTGCCCGAGTCGAGCACCACCTGCGGCGGCGGGGCCAGGGTGACCCGGCCGGTGCTGGTCGCAAAGGCTGCGCCGCCCTCGGCGAGCCTGAGACTGATCTCGTAGTCGTAGCCGTTCGGGACCCTGATGCTCACCCGCTTCTCGGCTGTCGCATCCCCGGCGACCGTCCCGAGCGACCTGGACTCGCGGACGGCCGTGAGCCCGGTCTGGAGGTTGACGACCCTGATATCCATGGTGAGGTCGCCGGAGGATGTGCGGCCGCTGTTTGTGATACCGGTGATGATATCGAGCGTGATCGGGTCAGCCTCAAGGTTAGGGGTCATAACGTCGAGCGTGGTGATCGCGAGGAGTGAGTAGGCCAGTCTCCGCCCGGCAACCGTCCTGTCGGGGAGGAAGACGTCCACCGACCCCGATTCCCGCATACGCCCCTCCTGCCAGACCGTCACCCAGATGTCATAACGCCTGCCGTTCTCGAGCACCAGGGCGACCTCCTCCTTTGTGGTCTTCCCCGGCGTCAGGTTGCCGACCGGCACAACCTTCCCCGTGACGACGATATCAGTCCCGGCCTCTTTCGCACTGACCTGCAGGTCGATCCCCTCCACCGCCGCATAGACCGCGTCGAGGTACGGGGCCACCACGACCCGGGTGACGTTCGAAGGCGGCTGGCCGTCCGGGATGCTGATATCCACGCCCCGGATGGTCACGTAGCCTGCCTGGGACTGGGGTGATGTGCACCCGGCCACAAGCACCAGGGATAGAAGCACGAAGACCGCTGCTGCACCAGGTAATTTTCTCATAGTGAATCAGGGCTACCTTCAGGGCCGCAGACGATAAGGTTTCCCTGCTGCCCCCCTCTATCGGTCTGCTGCCCTGTGGTCAGATACACGGGTTATCACCGGGCTTGTCCCCGGACACCGGACCGTGGTGGATATTGCAATCGGGGGGTCTCCCCTCCCCTGTCTCACCGGGTCGCGATACTCATAACCCCCACCCCGCCCGGCCTCCGGCCTCCTCCCCCGCCCCCAGGGGCGGGGGCAGTCATCGTGATACCCAGTGGAAATCGGTGCCGGGGCCGCAGGTTGAGGGATGGTCTGGACCTGGTTCTTCTCCCGGCTTGTCCCCGGATAGTGGACCGTGGTGGCTATCGCCCCTGGGGGTGGGGCTG
>NZ_DAQR01000005.1:0-179 GCF_002502935.1 Methanoculleus sp. UBA413 | reverse complement strand
GAGGGGTCTCCCCTCCCCTGTCTCTCGTAAGGTGGCACCTGAACCCCCCCGCAGGCGCTATTCTCGAGATCCTCCCGACGAACCCCCTCCCCGCATCCAGCCCCGACCTTCATCAATCGAGCCAGTGGCCGACACGCCCTCATGGGCGCTCCGGGGCGCCCCCCGGAATTCTCCCTCAC
>NZ_DAQR01000056.1:0-4684 GCF_002502935.1 Methanoculleus sp. UBA413 | reverse complement strand
TGCTCGAACGCGTGGAAGGGCGGATCCAGGACTTCATTGTGACGGGCAAGGGCGAACTCCTCTCCGGCATCACCATGAACATCGATACCGATGCGTTCGATAATGTTAAACAGTTTCAGTTCTACCAGGAGAAGGTCGGGGAAGTCGTCCTGAACGTCGTGAGAAAACCGGCGTTCGGTGATTCAGATGCAGAATATCTCTACCGTGAGGTGAGCCGGAGTTGCGGCGACGACGTTACCGTCACCATCAGGTACGTCGACAACATTCCGCTCACCACCCGAGGCAAGTACCGCTACTTCGTCCAGAACCTGCCGGTGCACTTTGGTGAGAGAGAGATGGCGAAGATTGAGCACGGATCCTCTGATATACCTGCATAATCCCGGAGGTGCGTACATGAAGGCCGGTCTGCTGAAATGGGTATCAGGTGCAAACCCTCTCACCGTAAAAGCGCTCAGCCTGATACCCTCCTACCGTGTCTACCGGGAGATGTATACGCTCCTTGGGAAGTCCCAGTGGTGGAGCCGGGAGGAACTTGCGGCCTACCAGGCGGCGGCGCTCTCGCGTCTGCTCGACCACGCCTACGTAAACGTCCCCTACTACCGCCGGGTCTTCGACGACCGCGGCCTCGTGCCCGGGGATATCCGGACCCCGGCGGACCTCCGGCTCCTCCCCTTCCTGACCAAGGAGATCGTCCAGGCCAACCTCCCCGACCTCAAGGCCAGAAACTACCCGGAATCGGCATTTGAGTACGTACGTACATCGGGTTCCACCGGCACCCCTATGGGATTCTACTACGAGCGGGGGGTCTCCCGGGCCCGGGAGTGGGCGTTCATGAAGACCCAGTGGGACCGCGTCGGCTACCGGTTCGGCGACAAATGCGTCGTCCTCCGGGGGCATGTGGTGGACGCGGCATCGAGCGGCACCTACTGGAAGCGGGCGCTCTTCGGCCGGTGGCTGATCATGTCCTCCCACCAGATGACCGAAGAGACCCTGCCGGCCTACATCAGGGAGATCCAGCAGTTCAAACCCCGGTTCATCCATGCCTACCCCTCTACAGCTGTTATTCTGGCCCGGTTCATGAGGGAGCACGGGATCGAACCCTTCCCCATGGTGCGGGCGGTCCTCTGCGGCTCCGAGAACCTCTACCCCTGGCAGCGGAGTCTCCTCGAAGAGGCGTTCGGGTGCCGCGTCTTCTCCTGGTACGGCAACTCCGAGCAGACCGTACTTGCCGGGGAGTGCGAGGAGAGCATCCACTACCATATCTTCCCCGAATACGGGATCGTCGAACTGATCGGCCGGGACGGCCGGCCTGTGGAGAAACCCGGCGAGATGGGCGAGGTCGTCGCCACCAACCTCACCAACTACGTCTGCCCCCTCATCCGCTATCGGACCAGGGATGTAGCGGTTGCCACGGAGAAACAGTGCTCCTGCGGGAGGCAGTATCCCCTGCTCGAGAAGGTGGAAGGGAGGCTCCAGGAGTTCATCGTGACGCGGAACGGACACCTGATCTCCGTCACTCCTATCAACTACGAATCGGGAGCTTTTGAGAATATCAGACAGTTCCAGATGTACCAGGAGACGATGGGCGAGCTCATCATAAAAGTCGTCAGAAAGCCGACCTACACCCGGGAGGATACCAGGCAGCTGGTCAGGGAGCTCCGGTGGCAGCTCGGCGACGGCGTGGACGTGCAGGTCAGGTTTGTCGATGAGATCCCCCGCACAGAAGGCGGCAAGTTCCGGTATCTCATCCAGAAACTGCCGATCGAGATCGGGGATCTCTGAGTGATCACTCGATAAAGGGGATAACTTTTCGTTTCAACCAGGGTTTGTTGATGATGGAACTGTATGCCCATTCAGCCAGAGCTCCGACCATATCCCTCCGGCAGACCTCCATATAGATCTCAAGACCCGAACAGAACCGGGATTTGAAGAAGTTCAGGTCCGGCGTGTTCGCCCCGATGTTCTCGAAGATCGGGTAGTCTTCAGCCTTTGCACGCTGGATCAGGAGCCACTGGAGATACTCGTTCCCGGCATGAGAGCTCTCGATCCGCGGCGCCCCCATCCAGAACAGGAAACGTTTGTACTCCTGGGTGGCGACCGTCCCCGCAAGCGCACCTTCCCGGTCGTAGAGGTAGTAGGCCGCAAGATGGTCCGGGTATGCCCAAAAGAGATCCTCAAAGTAGCGTCTGCTGATCATCGGGATGTTCATATCCGGCTGACTGAACCGTTCGGCAATCGAGGTGTACAGCGCCGAGATGTCTCTGCTCCGCACGAGATCCATTCCGGCCTCTTCGGCCTTCCTGATCTTGCTGCGCAACTTGCTATGGAAGCCGCCCCATATCGCTTCGACCGGTTGCGCAAGATCGACCGTGTAGGTGTAGCGGACCTTTGCGGTATACCCCCTCCAGAGAAACTGCCTGATATCAACGAGACCCGGCACGAGGGTCAAGGAGAGGTAATGCGGAGAGATCGCGTCGATCTCTGCAGAGAGGTCGCTCGCGATGAGGTCCATGACCCCCTCCCTCTTGCTCTGCTTCAGCGTATCAAACTCCCCTGACAGGATGAGGCCCTGGTAGGGGATGACCGCCTGCATGGGCGGCGGCGAGAAGAGCGTCTTTACACCGTGCGTGCTCCTGAAGTAGAGCGGGGCGAGACAGACAAGTTCATCCCCCCTGTAGACCGCGTAGGGGAGAAGCCGGTAGCCCGTATGCCGTGCGGTGATCGTTATATAGTCCCACTTGTGGAAAAGCAGCCCGTAAGGGCTTGCATCAACGAACGCATCCCAGGTCTCCCTGTCTTTTACGAGTTCGAGCGCCATAGATCCTGACTTCCGGTCGATCGGTCATGCCAGACCGCATCCGTTGCAGGATACCTCAAAGGCGTATTTATACCCTTCCCCGGCTGTCCGTCAGTTACAGGGGTCTGTACTGTTCCCCCGGGATCCAGAGGCGGCCCGGGCCCCATGGGGCCAGCCTGATGCATGCGCTCACTCGATGTAGGGGACCATCCTCTTCTTAACCCAGGGCCTGTTGACGATATTGCTGTAGACCCACTCTGCCGCCCTCCCTACGGCATCCACCCTGCTCACCTCAAGATGAATGGAGAGGTCCGGGTTGTACTTCGCCTTGTGCATGTTCAGGTTCGGGTTGTTCGCACCCGTGTTCTCGAACTCCAGGAAACCTTTCTCTTTCGCGTCCCTGAGCAGGAGCCACTGGAGGTACTCGTTTGCCGATGTGCCGTCGATCTTCGGGCCCCCGACCCAGAGGAGATACCGCTTGTACTCCTGGGTTGTGCCAACGCCCCTGAGGTCTCCGTCCCGGTCGTAGAGATGGTAGACATGGACATGATCCGGATACGCCCGAAAGATGTCCTCGAAGTAGCGTTGTGTGATCATCGGGATGTCCATATCCGGCTGGCTGAACCGCTGACGTACCGTCTCGTAGAACATTGTGAGATCGTCACCCTCCTCCAGGTAGTACCCGTTCTTCTCAAACTTACGGAGGTTCGTCCGTAACTTCCCGTTCAGGTTCTTCCAGAGGGTCTCCAGGGGAGGGGCGAGATCGATCATGTAGGAGTAGCTGATCCGGGTCTGGTAGCCGTCCCAGATGAACTGGCGGATATCATGATAGTCAGGGACGAGTTTTATCGAGAGGTAGTTCGGCGAAAGGTCACCGATCACTTCACGGAGTCCTTCGGTGACCACCTGCAACGACGACTCCTTTTTGCTCTGTTTCGCCGTGGCGTAATCCCTGCTCATCACGATGCCCAGGTAGGGGATAACCGCCTGCATGGGTGGAGGGGAGAGCACGACAGAGAGACCGCCTCTCCGCTTGCAGAAGAGCGGGCAGACAGCGACGAGTTCTCTGCCCCTGTAGATCCCGTAGGGGAGGGCCGTATACCCGGTGTGCCGCTCTGTAATCTTTAAGAAATCCCACCTGTGGAAGAGGAGACCGGACGGGCTGGCATCGATGAACGTATCCCACGTCTCCCTATCTGTGACAATTTCTACTGGCAAACTCTTCTTCCCTCGCTCTGCCGGAGAAGTCCAGCTGTCTCCTACTACCCGCGGTCTCCTAAATAAATATAGTGGTCGCCGGCGGCCATGGGAGGACACAGGTTCTCCGGGTCATGGATATCCGGGATCCCTTCCGGCAGCCGCGTGACAGGGGCCGGGAGTCCGGGTTTCCCGGGATTGGGAATGGTCGCTTTGGCGCGAAACGGAATCGGGGGGAGCGCGACCGGGCCTGACGGCACCTGGCGGGGCATGGCATCTCATATTCTCCATGAAGACCTCGCCTATCCAGATCAATGAGCACCTCTCAATAGTTGGTTCATTGCTCCCGGGTATGGCGTCATACCTCAGGCAGATCCTCTCTCCGGGCACTGGGGGATACCGGGTATGGTTGTCGTCGGTGGCGGGGGGGTCTCCCTCATACGCGCTAACGTTTGGTATGGAGACCCGTGAGGATATCGTCCAATTCAGGAGACGGAAGTCGGTTTCGGGCACTATTGGCCGGTCTGCGGTCACTCGTCCACCACCTCGGAAAACGGTCTGGATCCTTGTCGGGGGGCAATCGGTGAGAGCCCGACCGGTTCACTCCGGGAGTTTATCATGCCCCGAGCAGGGTGGAGGCTACGAGGAGGGACCGACAGGTTCCACCGCCCCACCATGTCGTTGTTAACG
>NZ_DAQR01000140.1:14272-16170 GCF_002502935.1 Methanoculleus sp. UBA413 | reverse complement strand
CTCAAAGGCTGACCGTATCTCTGCCGGGGTTATCGCGGAGAACCGGGCCCGGTTAATCCTGACCGAAGGGTTCACCGCACGGACGAGCTCATAGGCTTCCTTCCCTATCAGTTCCCCTTCGGTATCGTAATCGGTGGCAATGGTGACGAGGTCCGCCTTCTTTGCCAGTTTCTGGATGAGGTTGACGATCTTCTTCTCGGTCGGTTTCTTGACGGTGCCGGCGTCGATGAGGGTTCGTGGGGTGTGGACCTTGCTCCTCCAGTTCGTATAGCCGGGCTCGAAGTCCACCTCCACCACGTGCCCCTTGAGGCCGACCACCGTCTTTGTATCGAAGGAGTAGGTGGAAACGCCTCCCTCCTTCACCGCTCTCACCTTTTCGTTACCGGCGAGAATTTGCGCGATTCGGTTTGCTGAGATATTCTTCTCTGCGATGATCAGGTGCACTGCGGATTACACCCCGCCCATCTTGATTGATTCGGAGACAATTCGCCTGAGCTCCCGCGGATCCGCCCGGCCACGAGTCTCCTTCATCACCTGCCCCACGAGGAAGTTTAAGGCTCCCTCCTTCCCGCTCCTGTAGTCCTCCACCGCCTGCGGGTTTGCGCTGATCACCGCCTGGACGATTGACGTGAACTCGTCCCCCGCGGCCCTGCCGAGTTTCTCACGTTTCACGATCGCGGTCGGCTTCTCGCAGGGCCTGCCTTCGACGCAGGCATCAAGCATCTCGCGCAGGACCTGGACACCTGCCCGGTCGGTGATGGTGCCCGCCTTGAGGAGTTCAAGGAGTTCTGCGATGTGGCCTGGCGGGACGGCGGCGATACCCATGTCACGGTAGTTGAGCTCGCCAAGAAGGGTATCGGCCACCCAGGTAGCGGCGAGGGCCGGGTCGATGTGAGCGACCTCCTCATAGAAGTCGGCGAGTTTCGGGTCTCCGGTCAGGGTCCTCGCATGATTGAGCGATACGCCGTACTGCTCCATAAACCGGTTCTTTCGGGCGGTAGGTAGTTCAGGGAGGTCGATCTCTGCCACCCGTTCCGCAACGCGGAGCGGCCTGAGGTCGGGGTCAGGGAAGTAGCGGTAGTCGTGCTCCTCCTCCTTGCCGCGGGCAGAGGTGGTGATCCCGCGCCCTTCCATGAAGTGCCGGGTCTCCCTTGCCACCTTCTGTCCGCGCCGGAGCAGGTTCCTCTGCCTGGTCACCTCAAAGGTGAGGGCTTTCTCGACGCCCTTGTAGGAGGAGATGTTCTTGACCTCGACCCGCTCTGAGCCCTCAAGCGAGATGTTTGCATCCACACGCAGGCCGCCTTCCCGGTCGCCGTCAAAGACCCCCAGGTACTCGAGGACCGTCCGGAGTTTGTTGAGGAACCGGCGTGCCTCCTGCGGGGAGCGCATGTCAGGTTCAGTGACGATCTCAAGGAGCGGGATACCTGATCTGTTATAGTCGACGAGCGAGTACTTCGAGGCGCCGGTGACGTGGACCAGTCTTCCGGGGTCTTCCTCGAGGTGCACCCGGGTGATCCGGACGATCTTCTCATGCCCCTCATCGTCCTCGATCTCGATGGTTCCCTCTACCGCCAGCGGTTTGTCGTGCTGGGTGATCTGGTAGGCCTTCGCGAGGTCAGGGTAGAAGTAGTTCTTTCTGGCGAACTCAGACTCTTCGAGCACCCTCATGTCGAGGGCTTTTGCCACCCGGAGGCCGTACTCCACCGCTTTTTTGTTCAGGCGCGGGAGCGCCCCCGGAAGCCCGAGGCAGACCGGGCAGCAGTGGGTGTTGGGAGCGTCGTCCTGGTAGTCGGTCGAGCAACCGCAGAAGAGTTTCGTCGCGGTCGAGACCTGGACATGGATCTCAAGCCCGATGATCGTCTTCATGCCCTCACCTCCTGCTCGTAGGCGAAGGCGGT
>NZ_DAQR01000140.1:11141-13948 GCF_002502935.1 Methanoculleus sp. UBA413 | reverse complement strand
TTCTTCTCGCCGAGACGGAAGGCTACGGTCGGCATCGTCGGGCCGGCGATGATATCGACATCGCAAAACGCCCGTTCGAAGTCCCGGGCGATATTCCGGCGGGCCACCTGGGCCTTCGCGTAGTACCTGCCGGTGTAGCCGGCCGAGAGGGTGAAGGTCCCGAGCATGATACGGCGCCTGACTTCGGCCCCAAAGTTCGCCTGTCGCAGATCCTGGTAGGCCTCGTGCCAGGTCTTTCTGGTATCGACCGCCGGGCCGTAACGGACGCCATCGAACCGCGCGAGATTCGAGGAGGCCTCGCTCGTGCAGATGACGTAGTAGGCCGCAAGCGCATACCGCATGCCGGGGATGCTCACCGGGACCGTGGTGGCCCCGAGGTCCTCGAGGATGCCGATGGCATCCCGGACTCTCTTTGCGACGCGCTCGTCCACCCCTTCGCCGAAGTACTCTTCAGGTACCCCGACCTGCAGGCCGCTGATATTTGCTGAAGGCTGGTGATCGTACGGCCGATCGAGCATCGTCGAGTCGCGGGGGTCGTAGCGCGCGATCACCGACATGAGCCTTGATACATCCTCGACCGTCCGTGCCATCGGTCCGATCTGCTCAAGGGAGTTTGCGTAGGCGATGAGACCGTAGCGGGAGACCCGGCCGTAGGTGGGTTTGAACCCCACGATCCCGCAGAACGCCGCGGGGCACCGGATCGAGCCGCCCGTGTCGGTGCCGAGCGCCATCGGGACGAGGCCTGCGGCGACCGCAGCGGCGCTCCCGCCCGAAGAGCCGCCCGGAACCCTTGACGGGTCGACCGGATTTCTGGTGGGGCCGAACGCGCTCGTCTCGGTGGTCGAGCCCATGCCGAACTCGTCCATGTTGGTCTTGCCGACGATCGCGGCCCCTTCCCTCCGGAGGAGTTCCACGACGTGGGCATCGTACGGCGGGACGTAGCCCTCGAGGATCCGGGACGCACAGGTGGTCCGGATACCTGCCGTGGAGATGTTGTCCTTGACCGCGATGGCGACGCCGGCGAGCGCACCATCACCGAACGGTGCCTCGCGGCAGGTGGTGATGAAGGCGTTGTAGCGGTCGTCGGGCGAGAAGTTCAGGGTTCCCGCCACTCACATCACCCTCGGCGCCTTGATGAACCCGTCCTCGGTCGACCCTGCGTTTGCGAGGACCGCCTCCTGCGGGAGGCTGGGCCAGGGCTCGTCCTCCCTGAAGACATTGGTAGTCCCGGCGGCGGGGGCGCCCTCGCCCTCCACGCTGTCGAGAACCTCGAAGTATTCCAGGATCGCGTTGAACTGAAGGGTGAATTCCGGCACCTCGTCTTTCGATATGCCGATATCCGCAAGTTCTGCTATATGCTCAATATCGCTCTCAGTAATCATATTTTGCCCTGCTGATCTCAGTTAAGTACCCTTGTACCGACTTTTTATAACCGTTTTGATACACTCAACAGAATGATTTGGTGTTTGTAACCTGGGAAACAACTCTGTTTCAGTCGGTGTTTTCGGTTACCCTGAAGGTTGAATCTCTCATAGTAATAAAAGTGTCCGCATCCAGCGCCCCACAAAACATCAGGTAGAATGAAAAGGGGAGATGATCCGCGCACCGCCTCCGGGGATCGCACTGTTGTCCCGAAAGCTGCCGGCAGGAATCGATGCGCGGCCTCTCGCTGTGCCTCATGGATGATTTAATGGAAATCGTATCAATAGCGGACCATTTTACCTAATTTTGCGGGTCCTGGTGCGTGGAGGATCGTCACCTCACGCGAAGAACGCGAAGGCGCGAAGACCCTAGGATTGCTACCCCGACCTTCCCTTCGCGCCCTTCGCGGCAACACGAGAGGCAACGTTACGTGTAAAACGCACATGGGGGAGAGCCTCATGCTGCACGGATGAAAGCAGCCCTCCCGCCGTGGGGTGGGAGCAGGAGAGGGAGTCTCCCCCACCCCGCAAAAGCCGGGCCCAGAGCACGATGGGTATCAATATGCTCCTGCGGTGCTTCCGGGCTGGTTCATCCTCGGGTGTTCCGACCGCTCATGATAGCGTTTCCAGGTACTCGGCAACCCGTCTATGGCCGTTCCGGCGTGCGAGCCCCTGTATTGTCCGCCAGATCCCGCTCCCGTACTGCATCGCTTTCTTCTCGGCCCTGGCGATTTCAGCGGGGATATGACGTTCTGCGACCGCCCGGAGGGGGCGTTTTCGCACCCCCCCGCACACCTTCTCACCGGACGGGATCGCCTGTGCGGCGCGCACCACCCGGATGTCGAGGTAGGGCATCGAGAAGTACGTCCCGTGGAGCGTCGCCACCGCCTGGTCCCGCGCCCTCTGGCGCTCATGGTCTGCAACATCCCGCTCGAGTTCTGCCGCGAGGTCAGGGGAGGAGAGGTAGCGGGCGTAGCCGCCGAAGAGCTCGTCCGCCCCCTGCCCGGCGAGGATCCGGGTATGCCCGAGCTCCCGCGCCCGGGCGGCGACGAAGAAGAGGGTCGTCGCGATCGAGGCCTCGACCGGGTTTGCCGGGTCCGGGATCACCCTGACCACCCGGGCAAGCGCTTCTGCGACCTCCTCTTCTGTCGGGGTGACGACCTCGAGGTCAAGTTCCATCATCAGGGCAGCCTTCGTCGCCCATATGATGTCGTGCGACCCCTCGATCCCTACCGCCACGCAGGGGAGATCGGCAAGCCCGGCGATGAGGCCTGAGTCCACCCCGCCTGAGAACGCCACCACCCCTTCGTCGCTCCTGAGGTTGACCGCGGTGATGATCGCCTCCTCAAGCGTGCAGGATGGGGGGTCAGGGGCTATCCGGGCTAC
>NZ_DAQR01000140.1:10084-10897 GCF_002502935.1 Methanoculleus sp. UBA413 | reverse complement strand
AAGGCGTCGCGGGCGGTGCAGTCGTCCCAGGTGAGCAGGAACTCGCCGCCGCATCTCTTGAGGGGCTCAGGCCCCTCTTTGAGCATCCGCTCCACGTCGGCGGGGGAGAGCCGCACTCCGTCGTGTTCGATCCAGCCTTTCAGGTTCATCTCCGACGCTTCCTGATCACCGCGAGTGTTTGCACTGTTGGAACTATAACTCTACGCACAACTTCCGGCGATCCCGGCCTGATATGCGTCCTCAACGGGCGGAGACGACAACCCGGACCAAGCGGAGGGTTACGCGCTCGGGCACGTGTTCGCTGTCGGTGAAGGTGAGCGTCACCAGGTCTTCTTTGGGGGAGAACGTACAGTTCTCGACGTTCGCGTAGGTTTCATTCATCGCATGGAACGTCTCGTTGCACTTCGCCCACAACGATGTGTTCAGCGGGACCGGGAGGCCCGTGTTGACTGCAATCTCTATGGTGTTAGGGGACGGAGTGATTCGTATATCCTCCACCGCCGCATTCAGAGAGAGCGTCCCGACGCCGTTTCCGCTCGCGAAGTAGTGTTTCTTATCGGGCTCGAACGTCACGACCCATATCCTGACATCGGTGCAGTTGTAGTTGTCATTATTATCATACCGCCCATCGTGCTCGATCTCGATGAGCGACCCAGCAAATCCTGATCTCTCCGCAGCCTCGCGGACCTTGTCCATATCCGCGTAATCAAGCGGCGTCTGGAGCCCTCCTGCCCCGGTGACGTTGGTGTAGCCGTACTGCCAGATGTACCCCTGGTCGCGCCAGAAATTGCTGATCGGGGTGTAGGAGAAGTT
>NZ_DAQR01000140.1:0-9861 GCF_002502935.1 Methanoculleus sp. UBA413 | reverse complement strand
ACCCGGAGCGACCCCCCCGACCTGACCGGGTCGAAGATCGTATCGCCCCCGCCGAGGGGGATGCGTTTTGAGAGGTGCAGGTCCTGTTTGAGCGCCGCGGCGGTGGTCATATCCGACCCGAAGGCGAGGAACGACTCCTCGACCGCATACAGGTGCTCCACCTCGGCCTGCTCCTTGAACGAAGGGACGACGACGGCGTTGTAGACGGAGAGGAACATCACCAGGGCGGCGAGGAGGAGCATCGCCGCGACGACCGGGGCGACGGCGCGTTCGTCCATTCACTCCACCTCCCCGGTGAAGAGGACCGCGCGCGGTGTGACGAGGGACACTTTCTCGCCGCCGGTGACATCGTACTTCACGGTGATACTGCTCCCTATGTCGAAGACCTGTTTTTTGGGCGAGAGGTTGAAGTGTTCTTCGTCATTGAACAGGTCACCCGGAGGGCTGCGGTACTTGCAGACCCGTTTGTCCTCGCTCGTGAAGTTCGAGACGATGACCTCGAGGTCGCTCGCCTGCACCCAGTCGCCGCCCTTATGGTAGAGCGTGATGTTCTCAGTCGTGTTGGTTATCATGACGGTGACAGTCGGCGCCCGTTCGGTGGGGAGGCAGTTGTTGAGCGATACGGCAAAGATGGCGACGAGGAGGAGGAGGACAAGTGAGATCATGAGCATCTCCCCGACGACCCCGGATACTGCTTCATTGTTCATAGAGCACCCCCGATGAGCACGATAAAGACCACGACCGTCGCGATGAGGAAGACGATGCTGTGTTTGAACCCGGACATGATGCTGTTTGCGCTGAGCTGGCCGGCCATGATCCCTGAGAAGGCCCCGAGGACGATAGCGACATGGAACATATCGGTCACGTTCCCGGCGACATCCATGGCGACGTCGAACTTCGTGAAACTCGATATGAACCTGGTGTTGAGTTCAAGGGCAGTGTAGAGGTAGACACCGAACGAGAGGTATACGACGGCGATGTAGGTGAAGGCAGAGTTAAACCGCTCCCTCTTCATCTTGAGGTAGTGCTCAAAATCGCTTATGGCGACCATGAGGGTCTCCCTGAGGTGATCAGTGATCTCGCTCGCCTTCACCACGAGCGATATCGCGCGTTTTACTGAGACAAGCCCTATCCGCTCTTCCATCCTGACGAGGGCGTTGGTGATGCTGACGCCCCGCCGGATCTCCTCCGAGGTGATCTGCAGTTCCGAGCTCAGGAGCCCGAGTTTTGTGTTCGCGATCCGGTGTATCGCCGACTGGAGCGTCATACCGATATCCTTCATGTCGGCGAGCTCCCGCAGGAACTCAGGCATCTGGTGCTCGACGCTGTTGACGTACCACCGCCTCCCCTCGTAGGCGATCATCACCGGGAAGAGGGAGACGCAGATGATGATGCAGATGCTGACTTCTGTGGTGAACGTAGGGAACCACTCATCAAAGTGACCGAGCATGAAGAGTGCGGTGGCGACGCCCCCGAAGAGCATCGAGAGGATAAGACTCCAGTCGTAGTTTGATATATAATGACGGAACGGCTGTTTCAGCACCTTTAGCATGCTGAAGGCGCGGTTCCGGCGCTTCACGGTCTGGAGCAGGTCTGGATCGACCTCTCCCGTAGGTTGCGAGACGTCGGGGCGCTCGCGATCCCAGTCTTCCCGCCGGCTGATATCGAGGTTTTCCGTGGGGAGGAGGATATGCAGGATCCCAATCATCAGCAACGCCCCGGCAGGGATGCCGAGGGTGATCAGCGGCATCCAACTTGCGAGGTCGCCCTGCCCGGCAAGGTTCTGGGAGAGGATCATGATCATGATGACGATCGGGCCGGCGACGAACGCCGTGACGTAGACCTCGGCCATGATCTCGATGGTCTGGAGCGCCATCTCCTGCTCACGCTCTGCAACCTCCCTGAAGAACCCGGAACGCGCAGCGAGGAACGCGGTGATGTCTCCCCCGCTGTCGGAGAGGAGGGCAAGGTCGTTGAAGAAGTCAGCGAGGTTCGGCGAGGGGGTGACACGCTGGAGGTTCTTCATCGCTGTATGGAGGTCTTCCCCGAAGAGTTCCACGTCGCGCACGATCATACCGAACTCTTTTGAGACCTCCCCGAAGAGATCCATCTCTTCATAGACCTTCCTGATGACCTCGTAGACGGTCATGGTAGTGGAGAGGGCCTGCATATAGGTTATCGCGTAGGGAAGGTCGAGGTCGATCTTCGTCTTCCTCCCCTGTGCAACGAGGAAGGGGTAACTGTAAAGCGCGCCTGAAACCCCGGCTATCAGTATGAGGAAGAGGAGGATCTTCGTGATGGCGTCCGGGACAACCGAGAAGAGAAGGATCCTGTAGCCGGCGTGAGTGAGGTAGGCGATGCCCGCGAGGTACGCGGCCGCCGCTACGGCGGTGGCAAGGGCGATCTGGCGCATGTAGGCGCTGTATGGGATCGGGATGTGCGCCATCCGCAACGCTGTCCGGAGCGGGCCGCTCACCGGGAGGAGGGGGTCAGTCAAGGTCGACATCCACGTCACCCCTGAATGCGGACATGTGGCGGATCAGGTCGTCCACGTCCGTATGCCCCCCCGCGTGCAGCCGCTCCAGGAACCTCGCGCGCCGCGCGATCTCCGCCTCCAGTTCGGCACCTGACCAGCCATGCACCCTGGCGATCTCGTCAAAGAGCCCCGACCGTTCACTTTCACGGCAGAACCGGTCGGTTTTGGGGTCCCAGCGGTAGAGGCACTCGTGGACAACCTCCCGCCCCCGCTCGACCCTGAGTTCGTGGAGCGAGTCGCACCGCCTGACGGCCCCCTTCTCCGTGTAGTGGAGGGACTGGATGACCATCAGGTTCAGCGCCCCGAGCATCGCGACCGGCACGTTGATCGGGTCGCTTACCAGGCGGTTGATCGCCTCGTCGATGCTGCCGGCATGGAGGGTCGAGAACGTTGTGTGCCCGGTGTTCATCGCCTGGAAGAGGGTCTGCGCCTCGCGGCCGCGGACCTCCCCGACGATGATGTACTCGGGGCGCTGGCGGAGCGCCGCTTTGAGGAGGGCGAACATATCGACGTCCCCCTTCGAACCCCTGACGTTGATATCGCGGGTCTGCGTCGGCAGCCAGTTCTCGTGCGGGATCTGGATCTCACGGGTATCTTCTATGGAGACGATCTTTGAGTGGTAGGGTATGAAGAACGAGATCGCGTTCATCGTCGAGGTCTTGCCGCTCGCCGTCCCGCCGACGACGATCATGCTCCTGCGATTCTCGACGGCGAGCCAGATGCACGCGAGCACCTCCGGGCTGTAGGTCCCGTACTCGATGAGCGAGACCGGCGTCATCGGGTCTTTCCTGAACTTCCGGACCGTGAACGAGCTCCCTTTCGTGGAGACGATATCGGAGAACGTCAGCTGGACACGGGAGCCGTCGGGGAGCGCTGCGTCAACGAGCGGCGTCGTGAGCGATATCTGCCGGTCTGCCTTCTGGGCGACCTTGAGGACGAAACGGTTCAGTTCGTCGCCCGCAAAGATGATGTTCGTCGGCATGCTCCCGTAGCGCCGGTGATAGATGTAGACCGGGATGCCGACGCCGTTGCAGCTGATGTCCTCGATATGGTCGTCATACATCAGGGGGTCGATCCTGCCGTAACCCTGGAAACTGCGCCTCAGGTAGTAGTAGAGGACGTCGACCCGGTCGACGGCCAGTTTCGGCGAGAACCGCCGTATGATCGACACCGTTTCATCGTAGGCGAGGTTGATCTCATCCTTTTCCCTGGGCGAGTCGAAGAGGACGACGTCACGTATGTACTCGTGGGCCTCGTCGAGGATGATATACTCGGAGGGGTTCAGTTCCGGTTCGACCACCCTGTACCTGAGATTTGAAGTTTCATCTCTCGTGATGATGGTGTACGTGAATCCGGGGTTCAGCCAATAGGATGCCATCACGCCGTTGCCGACGGCAGCAGGGAGAGGCGGGGTTTCGGAGTGGGTTTCGGCCGCCGGCGTGTCCTGTTTTCTGAAGCGTGCGGTCAGTGTTCTGAAACTCTCCGGTATCCTGAGTCCTGTTGTCCGGGCCGCTCCGTCTTCTTCTATCGAGTCCTGATCCCGGTGCCTGAAGCGCGCAGCAAGCGCTCTGATACCCCCAGGTATCCTGAGCCCTGTAGTCAGGGTAGCTTCGCCTGCTCCGTCTGTCGTGTCCTGCTCCCGGCGCCGCAACACTTTCAATCCTCCCGTCTATGCATTTTCATTGATTTACCTATAAGGTTAACCAATTGGTGTTTCCATGCAGGCCGTGCCCGAACGCGATCTTCACCGGTGCGGCGCTCGTGGCCATCTGATCCTCACGTCCGCTGCACCGGTGCGATCCTGGGCAAAACGGGTGCATTCTCATGCGTCTGGTGGTTGGTTATGTATAGTAATACTTATTATATAAATTATGGTGGATTGTAATACTGGTGCGGGTGCATCCGGAAGCACAAAAAATACCCGTCGGGGCAAGGTGACCTACCTCCCACATTGAGATGATTGCGTCCTGAAATAATGAACGGGGGACCGGTTCACCGTATGGTGCAGGTGCGTGAGGGTGAACGCCAGCCGCACGCAGAAGGGTGCGGAAGTTCGCGAAGATCTGTTCGGGTACCTGCAACGCCCCTTCGCGAACTTCTGCGTGCGGCTCGATCACTCCCTGTACTGAAAACTTACGCGGGAGAGCGCGAAGATGACGTCGGATTTTTGGGTTTTAGATGACAAAAAGCACTAGGATAAGTCGGAGGTAGAGCTGTGTCGGTGATCTCCTACGCGGTAAACGCCGTCCTACTGGTAACCATAGGCATCGTCGTCGCAAACATCCTCGCCGAGACCGGGATCTTTTCCCGGCTCTCGGCGTTCACCGGCCCCCTCTGCAGGGTCTCCGGCCTCTCCGACACGTGCATCCTCTCGATCATCGCGATGGGGGTCAATGCCACAGCGGGCAAGTCGATGCTCGCCGGCTACTACCATGACGGGAAGGTGACGGAGCAGGAGGTGATCCCGGTCCTCATCATGGGTGCCTTCCCGGTGGTCCTCGGGGAATCGCTCTTCCGCGTCCAGCTCCCCGCGGCTCTTGTCCTCCTCGGCCCCGTCATCGGGGGGATCTACACCGGGTTGAACCTCTTCTCAAGCGGCATCCAGGCGCTTTTTGCCCTCCTCTACAGCCGCCGGTTCCTCGCAGAGCCTGGGCGCGCGCCGGTCCCGGTCCCTGCCGCCCCCGCGGCCGCCCTTGCGCTCAACCGGAAGGTTGTCATCGCCGGGTGCAGGAAGGCGGCCCCGACGCTCCGGCGGGTCGTCCCCGTCACCCTGGCCGCGCTGATCATCTTCTCCCTCCTCTCCGCAACCGGGGTCATGGACCTGGTCGCCGCCGTGTTCGATCCGGTCCTCAGGGCTGTCGGTCTCCCGGGCGAGAGTGCCGCGGCGCTCGTGGCGCAGTTCGTCCACTTCTCGGCAGGCTACGCAATCGTTGCCTCTCTCCTCTCCGGCGGCGTCCTCACGACCGGGACTGCGCTCGTTACACTCGTCCTCGGGAGCATGGTGGTCATCACCCTGATCTACATCAAGTACTCGGTGCCGCTCTACCTCTCCCTCTTCGGCCGGTTCGGCGTCAGGGTGGCGCTGGTCACGTACGCGGCGAGCATGGCCGCGAAGGTGGTCACGGTTGCGCTGGTGATGGTTCTGTTTTGAGGGGATGGAGTCATTCTGCCCGCCGGTGCCTGTACAGGTCTTCTGCCGCCGTGTGCTCGCATGGGTTACCCGGGCCGGCCTTTCCCTATTGGATCAGTGCACCCGATATGCGATTGTTGCGTCACGCGGGAGGGTGCGAAGGGGCGTTGCAGGTACCCAGGAATAGTGCATCGTGTCACCTTATTTTAGAACCTTTTGCCGCATGTTGGGGTGGGCACTCTGGTCTCATGCGGAAGCACGCGAAGAGAGACGGGGAGTCCCTGAAGATATCTAAATGTAAGGTGACAAAGAGCACGAGGAGGATCAGGGAATCACATCGCCACACCGGTACCTCTGTCGAGCAGTGCCCGATTACCCTTGGGGTGGCCATTCCCGGGCTTTGCCTCAACCCGGGCTGTCTTCCAGCACGGGGTTTGGGTTCTGGGGCGAGTCCCTGGCTCCAGGGTTTGTGTCCCTCCCGTCACCGGCACCCCATCCACGGTCCCCTGGCTCTATCGGTCCTTTCGGCGAGATCTTCCAGTCCTCTTCGGTTGATGTCCCCCTCTCCCCGGGATCGGCCGCGGGCGCATGCTCCCTGAGATAGTCCCGAATTTCCTGGACCCTCTCGTCACCCAGCATCCGACCGATCAACGCGTTGTTCATGGTATCGATCGACCGGACGATCGGAGACGCCGGATTAATGGAGTACCGGGGGATCGGGTCATTGGTGGCGGTGAGGATTCCCCATTCGACAAACTTCTTGACCACCCTGCCAACCGTGACCCGGCTTACGCCTGCTTCTTCCGAGAGTTCGGTGATGTTGAACTTCATGCCGTCAAGCGGCAACAGAAATTCAAGAAGTCGTAACTCACAGGTGTTCCCAAACACTCCTTCAAAGGGACGAACCATACCTATCACACCTTTAGATCGTTATTGATCGTTTCATCTTAATCGGGCAAGGAGACCCCGGCGTTCTGGCCGGGGAGAAACTGCCCCTCCGTACTATTTTTGTGTTCTGATAGCAATGCCTTCGTTGTCAGCGCATTGACGCCGACTCCCGAACGGGAGTTTTGACACATACTGCTGCTCGCGGATGATGTGCGCTGTCGGGTGAGGAGCAGGTAGCCGGTGATTCCGTGGGTCCACGGATAATCGGTAGTGGCCGCGTCAACCGGCCTGCACGAATAAGGCCCGTTCGGGCAACCTTCGGGCGAATTACATTGCATCGTTGTAGTTTCCATGAGGTTCCCGGTGCAAGCCCCGCCCTGGAGTACGGGGTAGTTGACTCACTTGCTCTACAGTGGTGACAATGCATACATACTCTGTGGTGATAACTTTTTTTATCACTATTGGTAAAAATACTTTGCTTTGTTCCTGCGGTCACTGCTACAGGCCGTCAAGAGTGATGTAGCCATGACTCACCAGTGTCCGAATCGCTCTATTCATGTCTGAAATGTAGTATTTCTCTTTCTTTTTCCGGATTTTTGTAATATATCCTTCGTTTAGCAGTATTTTTATGGTTTCATTAAAAGGGAGATGCCCTCTGCCGGGAAATTTATTGCCGTATAACTTACGCAAGAGTTCTGAATGGTACCCCTTATCTCTGTTTACACTCCTTCTTTTATAGAGGAGATTGAGAATAAAGAGAGATTCTTCAGTGAGTTCACACGACATAAGGTCCCATGAACGTTTGGAATTTCACGTTATATAATACGTGACCATCGGCGTCAGGTTAAGGCCAGGGCCTCCACCCTTCATATTCTCTTCTGAGTATGTGTTATTTTTTCGCGCGTCGTTTACCTGGCGGATGGAGCAGTTCAGGGTTCTGCTCTTCTCCTCGTTGTCCCGCGGGCTTCACACCCCCTGGTAACGGGGGCGCATGCCGTGGTAGGTACATCTCAAACGGATAAGATGGCGGGTTGAACCGCAATCCCCGATACAGCCTCTTGTCACACCTTCCCACCCTATCTCTTCCGGTGTTGTGCGGCAGGTTTGTCTGGTGCAGTTACCCGGTGTACGCGCACTGGCCCATCCTTGGTGAGTTGACGACGGGGAGCGACATCTCCTCGTCGCACTCGTGTTTCTCAAAACAGTCGTCACAGAAGAAGGGGGTTTCTGAATCTTCGTAGAGGCATTCGAGGCAGATCTCGGTTGCCGGTTCTCCGTAGACGGAACAGCGGATGTCGGGAGGATCGTTCCGGGCGACGAGTTCGACACTCTTTCTGCCTTTCGGGCTGAACGGGACGAGATCAAGCACCTTGAAGGTGAGGTATGTGGAGTCGCCATAGTCATAGATATACTCACCCGTCAGGCCAACCGAGAAGAGGTTTCCCAAGCTGGCGTTCATACCCTTCCCCCCGAAGTCCATGTCGGGGCTGGACTGGTAATCCTCACCGCATATGGTGAAAGCAGGGAGGTGACTGCAGCATTCGAGCCAGATATCCCTGAGTGCCTTATCTATCGCCTTCAGTGTGGCGTTTTTCTTTACAAGAAGGACGATCCAGTACTCGGGTTGGTACTCTCCCTGGAACATGAGAAGCCATGACTCTGCGTCCTGGTCAGGCCCCCGTTCCCGCGTGAGCTGCCTGACGACCTCGTCCTTTACTTTCCGCTTCGTAGTCGCAGTGTTCCCGGTGAGGATGTGTCCCGGATAGGTGCGTTGTGCCATGATGAGCATCTGTTGTTGTGTATGAAGTTTTTCCCACCTGCCGGGTCAGGTCAAGGAGCGGGACGAACATCCGGTCGTCCTGCACGGATTCGTCGGTGACCTCCAGAACAGGGACCTGATTGGTTTCGACGTCGATCATGGCATGAACTTTCAGCCATCCCCGCTGGCCTGCCACGTCTCCCGCATCCACCCACCTCCGGTGATCCTCGGGAGTCGCTCTTCAGGGTCCAGCTCCTCGTGGCCCCGGGTTGGGAAGAACGGGTGCTGACATCCTTCATGAACCTACAAAGAGTCCACCCTCCCGCCGTGCGATCTCTTCTACGGCTCCCGCAGAGAGCTCTGCGATCGGATAATAACTGCCACCGCTGATATCAGCAATCTCCCGGCAGTAGCCAAGAGAGAGGGGCTGGCGGGAAGATACCGTCTCGGTATCGATGACGACGGTTCGGATCCCGGCCTCTGCAATCACTGCGGATATACTGCGAATCTCCTGGCGGATCTCTCCCCCCATCCCGGTATTTGCCCTGCCATCTGAGATGAGCATCATCATTGGAAGAATATCGCGGCGTTTTTTACGCTCACGTTCAAGCATCTGCCGCCCCTTCTCAAGCCCAAGGGCAAGCGGCGTCCTCCCGCCCGTAGGGATATCCGAGAGGCGCTGATAAGCGAGTTCGACACTCCTGGAGAGGGGAAGGAGAACATCGGCATTGTCTCCCCGGAATGCAACAAGCCCTATCCTGTCCCTGTTTTTGTATGCGTCCTCAAGAAGAGAGAGGACGGCTCCTTTCGCGCTTTCCATCCTCTTCTCAGCACCCATCGAGCCACTGGCATCGACGACGAAGACGCAGGCGACCTCCGCTTTTCCGTTCCTTCGGGCCCGTCGGAGATCTTCGGGGAGGATCGAGATGGCATTCCCATCCTTCTCGCGGTCACGCTGGTGAGGTGCCGCCGCCCTGATGGTGGCATCGAGCGAGAGGCCCCGCCACTCGGCCGTCGGAGCAGTACTCGTCTTTCGCCCCCGGGGGTCCTCAGTCGGGGTCGGGATACGGCGGCCCCGCGCAGTCTTTCTGAGAGTGCGGTCGGGGTGTATATCATCCTGGATCGGTGCCGTATCGACCGGGGAGCCGATACCATGAGCCTCTTTTTTCCCCTGACCGGATGGCGGGGGCGAATGGGGCTCATCGCTTTCACCCTGCTCCTGCGGCGGGGACTCTGTCTCATCATCAGGGGAATCCAGGTCGTCACGGTCCGGGATGAGATCATCGAGGACACCCGGATCGATCTCGGGCTCCTCAAAGGGACGCTTTCGCATCCGGTGCGGGAGGGCAAGTGCGATAGCCTCGCGGACATCTGCCGGGGTGACGGACGTTCTCCCCTGGAATGCCGCGATCGTCTTTGCAGCCCGCACAACGGTGATCTCGGCACGGTGGGTGGTGATGCCGAGGTTGAGGCATGCGTTGATTATCTGTTTGACGAGGTCTTTTTCGATCTGGACCCCGGGAAGGGGCTCTGTTGAAACCCTCTAGT